>JAWXBN010000098.1 GCA_034440155.1 Verrucomicrobiota bacterium
ATATAATAATTAACAATACGTAGCCCTACTTCAAAGACAGCGAAACGTTAGTCCCATGGTTCTTGGGTGGGGGTGAGGGTGTGGAAGGATTTTCAATAATGGCCAATCTTGTACCATTCATTCCAATAAAACTGGCTTTCGGGAAGTTTTCTTTGTCTTTATCTCGTCTCCAACAATCCCAGTGCACTTCATGATTTATAAACAATGCGGCAACTGCCGCAATAACCCTTTGCTGGCAACGGAGGGAGAAGACGCTAAAAATTACTCTAGAAACCCCACTGAAACCGACCAATGTTTTATTGCCTTCCGAGGCTTGGCAAATTGTTCTTGGTTCGTCTTTTAGCTTTATCACCATCTCATCATCTGGTAGTGAGGAGAATCTGGGGATCAGCTCAGTTAATCACTTGATCATAGGTTGATTGTGCATATATAAGTAGGGACTGTCCTTAAAACGGGGAATTTTCAAACCAGCTCAAATGGCCAGATTGCGGACAGTGATATCTACTAGGATTGTTGAGACGGGATTCTCGCTTGTAAGAGAATCTCGTGTCTACCTTTTCCAGCACAGATCACACTTTGGACTCCCCGCCCTCCAGACACTGACTTCTGACCTACTCCCTCGTATCTTCGACGACTTTGCCTTCGCGCAAACGCACGCGTATGACCTTAATCCCCAGATCTTCAGAGTAACGTCTCACCAGTCGCGTCTCCGCCTCCGTCAGTAATGAAACTGCCACTCCTTTGGCCCCTGCGCGCCCAGTTCTGCCAACCCTGTGCAGATAGTCCTTGCTCACCGACGGGGCATCGACATTGAAAATGTGTGTGACTCCCGGGATATCCAGTCCGCGGGCGGCAATATCAGAAGCAATCAACACCTGAACACGCCCTGCGCGGAAATCATCCATGGCCTTCTTTCGATCCATTTTTTCATAGGCCCCATGTAAGTCCGCGACAGGCACATGATGAAAGTCCAGCTTGGAGGCGATGGTCTCCGCTGTTTCGTTCCGGTGTACAAAAACAATGGCCTTTTCAGGATTCATGGCGTGAATGAGTTTACGCAGGATATCCGGTTTGTCGCGTTCCTCGCAAACGAGATAAAGGTGTTCGATATTTTCGTTCACTGGTTGCGCCCCAGTTTGTAACATGACGAGATTCGGCGCGAGCTTTTCAATCTCCACACCGCTCCTTGACTGTTCTGTGGCCGAGACAAAGATCAACTGACGATCGCGCGGGGCTGCGAGAATGATATCGTGGATAAACTCCGCACTCTCATCGCCGAGCAGACGATCAGCCTCGTCCACGACAATGGTTTTAATCGTTTGGCCCTTGAGTTTTCCCATAGCTATCAATTCGCGGATACGGCCCGGTGACCCGACCGCGATGTGGGGTTTCTTTTTCAACTTCTCGATCTGGCGCGCCATCGATGTGCCGCCGATCAATAGCAATGTTCGGACTGGCATACCCGAATGTTGTGCTAGGTCCGCACACTGGCGTTGAATCTGGATGGCCAGTTCGTGTGTGGGCGCGACAATGATGACCTGCGTGATGGGTTGCTTCATATCCATCCGGCAGAAGAGGGGCAGGAGGTAGGCGAGCGTTTTTCCGGTCCCTGTTTCGGAATGGATGTAGGCATCCTTCCCCGCCTGTAAGACAGGCACGGCCGCGGCCTGAATCGCCATCGGTTCCGTTATTTTCTGCTTTGCCAGCGCCGCTACAAGAGAGTCCGGCAAACCCAATTCACTGAAAGTCATGCTTCGTTCCTTTCCCCGGGACATCACTCCATATCATGCGTTTTGTGCCAGTGGTCATCAAAATTCCAGTCTTCCACCTTTTCTCGTGCCCAGGGATTTTTCCGTAAAAAGGTGAGACTTGATTTGATCGTCGGACTCTAGACCAAATAGCGGATAGGGATCCGCTTGGCTGACATTATTTGGAAGTGTCTTTTGGCTTTATCTTCTTCGGCTTCTTGACTTCTTTTCTCTTGCTGTTGTTACCTTTGCCCATAATGAACCCCCGGTTAATGTTTCCATCAGTTATGCCCTAAAGCTGACACATTGCAACAGCAGAACCTCGAAATAATGCGAACACCCTCTCGACACGGTTACCACGGAGCAGATATGCCAATACTGCATCCATCTGCAGACCGTCAAGAATGTCGCCCTCTCCTTCTCCACACGCGCCCCCTGACCGAGAAAGAGGTGTTAAATCAATTCTTCGGTTCGCCAAAACCGACTTAATTTTTGAAAAAAATTGCCTTCTTGCCAACGGGGCCCTCTTCAATCCGGACGACTACATCGTCAGAGCGGACAGTAATCCTCCACAGAAAAACCAAACCAAACGAGCTCGTCCCTGCATGAAAAAATGGAACCGGACAAAAACGATTTATTACGACGAGGTGATGAAATCTCTGGAGTGGATTGACAGCTGCAAGCCGGGAATTATAAGGGAAATCGAAACTCAAATCGTGCGCCTCCCATTCATGAAGGAGGGGGAAGAAAATAAAATGCTGACTGCGATCCGGCAGTTTTTAGAAAAAGATGTAATTATTAAGTACACGAAAAAGTTACTGAATCGCTTTAAAAATAAATAACGCCACATCAACTAGTTTACTAAAGTTGTTTGTTGATATTCTTTTCAGTAGACTGAATCTTCTCCCCCAATGTGGTGTGGGGGAGGGAATTATTTCCAGTTGTTATTTTTCTTCATTGCTCATGGGTTGTTTTTCAGGCCATTCACTTCCTCAAATCTTTCACAACCCGATTAATCTACCCTGACTCAGGACTGAGTGAGGGCGGAATATATCCCTTTTAACGTGGTCCTATCTGTCCGTGACATAAATACAGCAGGTTTTAAAATAATAGAGGTTCTCCTTTGAGAAGACGTTTCATGTATTCTGTAAAACGCATTTCAGGAATTCCGTAGTACGACACCCTAAAAAAACCGTGCTTCCCTAAATATTGGGCGAATGAGAACGGATACAAAAAATGGGATTTAATGCCCTGAGGTGTCCAAAATATATTGATTCCTTGTGTCTATGATAGAGTCGAAAAGATGGGGTTAAGAATCGATTTTATGAAGATAAATGAGCTGAAATTCTATTATACATTGGACAGGGGGTGAAATAAGTAGAAGTTGGAAGTGCACTGAAATGAATGACTTCTGTTATGTGTCCAAAATACAATGATTCGATTGGATTGATTTGTCTAAGGTTGGATGACTTGAAGTGTCCAAAAAAGCGTAGTTCCCTACACTACAACCTACAACCCTACAAAAACACCTGAAATCATTAAGTGGAAAAATAATGGTCGGGCCGGTGAGATTCGAACTCACGACCTTTTGAACCCCATTCAAACGCGCTACCAAGCTGCGCTACGGCCCGAACCTAAATACATTTTGCCACATTGAATAATGCGGCAAAAAGATGAATGATTACTTTAAGAGGCTTCCGTCCGATTTGTAAATAGCTGATTTTCGGAAGAATTGCATGATTAAGCCCCGTAAACCAATAGTTCCTCGTTGGTGACGGAATCGGTGATTTTAAAATGTTCGATAGGCATTCCGGCGTCAGAACGGAAAGAGAGTTTACCCGCATACTTTCTTTCGAGATCCACAAGTAAATCCTCATCTTCCTTACGGAGGCGGTTAAGGATTTCAGGGTTAACAAAAATACGGTATTCACGACCGGGTTCATTTTGGCGCATGATCTGGGCTACACGGCGTTGGAGCTCGACACTGATACTCTCGGGGGATTTAACCACACCGCGACCTTTACAGCTAGGGCACTCGACATAAACAGCGCGTTGGATGCTTTCGGCATGGCGTTGACGGGTCATTTCCATGAGTCCGAGCTGGGAGATCGGTAGGATATGGGTTTTTGCCTTGTCCTTGCGAAGATTATCACGCATACGGTTAAAGACGGACTGTTGGTCACGGCGACCTTTCATATCGATAAAGTCGAGGACAATGAGTCCTCCGATATTACGCAGTCGTAACTGGCGGCAGATTTCATCAACAGCCTCAAGATTAGTATTCAAGAGGGCGTTTTCATCCTGTTGTCCGCCGACTTTATGTTTGCCCGTATTTACGTCAATAGCAACCAAGGCTTCTGTTTCATCAATAATGATATAACCGCCGCTCTTAAGGGAAACTTGCCGGTTAAAGGCGTTGCTGATTTGTTTTTCAATATTGAATTTTTCAAAAATCGGTTGAGGATCCGCATAATGGCGTACACGGTTGACGGAACGTTTGGAAATACGTCCCATAATGTCCTTGATACGTTCACTTTCAGTCGCGCTATCAATGACAATGCGATCGACCTCCTCGGTAAGGAAATCACGGACCGTCCGCTCGATGAGGTCGGGTTCGCGGAAAAGGCAGTTCGGCGAGGAGAGGTTTTTCATTTTACGCTCAATATCACTCCATGTCTCGACGAGCATGGCTAGATCGCGGACAAAGAACCTTTCCTTTTGTCCGACTCCCGCAGTGCGCATGATAAGTCCCATGTCACTGGGGATTTCCATATTTTCCAAAATTTTGCGGAGGCGTTTACGTTCCTTGGGATCCTCGACTTTACGCGAAATACCACATGCATCGGAGAAGGGCATGAGTACAAGAAAACGTCCGGGCATGCTGATATTTGTGGTGACGCGGGGACCTTTGTTTCCGATAGGTCCTTTGGTGACTTGGATCATGACGTCCGAACCGGGAGGGTAAAGGTTAGGAATATCTTTTACTTCAATTCTTTTCCTGCTTTTCTTCCGTCCGTTACGATCGATTTGTTCCATTTCTTCGTCCAAAGCAGCCGGGATCATGTCCCAGTGGTGCAGGAAGGCATTCTTTTCAAAACCGATATCCACAAAAGCGGCCTTGAGTCCGATCTCATGGTTTTTGATCTTTCCTTTAAAAATACTCCCGACGATACGTTGCTCTGTGGTGCGTTCAATGGAAAACTCCTCGAGTTTGCCTTTTTCCAAGAGTGCCACCCGGTACTCGAGTTTTTCGACGTTAATAATGATTTCCCGATCGGTTTTAACGCGTCCGAAAGAAAGGATTTTTTTGACAGTTTCTTTTACTGATTCTTTTACTGATTCGATGCTCATAATTTTCATTTTCTTGAAGGGTTATAATAGCCTGCTGCATTGGCAGGAGGCTGATAAGATTTACGGTGTATCCATACGCTCTGGACAATACCCAGCGCGGATAGGGTGATAATCAGGAATGAACCGCCATGACTGATAAATGGCAGGGGGATTCCTGTGATAGGCATGACCCCGACGGTCATTCCTATGTTTTGAAAAAAGTGGGTGAAAATAATCATAGCGACCCCGATACAAAGAATACGACCGGATAACTCAGTGGTCCGGGTGGCTATCCGGATAATGATACCCATCATGATAGTGAATAGAAAAAGAATGGAGCAGCTCCCGACGAACCCGATTTCTTCAGCGACAACCGCAAAAATAGCATCAGTGTGCGCAACATTGCGGGGAAGATATCCGAGCTTATTCTGGGTGCTGTTCCCATAACCTTTTCCCCACGTGCCTCCAGTTCCAATCGCGGTTTTCATTTGCAAGATCATAAATCCGGATCCACGGGCATCAGCTTCCGGATCGAGGAATGAGGTTAGGCGTTTTTTCTGGTATTCCTTGAGTTTGAATCCGGGAACAAAATCATTATAGACAGCCACGCAGAATACGCAACCGGCAAGGATCAGAGATATAAGGTAACGTTTCGGAATACCCACAATAAACATGATGATAAATGTCACCGGGAGCATGACCATGGCTGAACCCAGATCGGGTTGTTTTAATACCAGCAAAAGAGGAACGCCCAAGATGGCGAGGGAAATGATTAAGTAGATAATTTTGCGGTGATCCTGTTTCGGGAAACTCAAGACATAAGCCAGTAACAGGATGAGTGATACCTTTGCAACTTCTGAGGGCTGGATATGAAAGGAGCCAAAAAAAAGCCAGCTTTTGGAATTGTTAATTTCTTTGCTCCATGGGGTCGGCAGTAATACGAGAATCAGCAAAACCAAGGATACACAATAAAAGTGGGGTGCTAATATAATGATTTTCCTAAAATCAAACATCATCACGAAAAAATAAGCCAGAAATCCCAGACCCATCCAGTGTAATTGGGATTCCCATGCGGTATTCAGGGACACGATCTCGGTTCCGGACTGGGCACTCTTGATAAAAAGAATGCCGATGGCACATAAGGCCATTGCGCAAAAAAACAAGGTCCAGCTTTGGTTGAATATTTTTTTCGGGTTGAAGTCCATAATCATTACATTCTTAACCCCCGTGCACCGCGGATTTTTGACTTGGGATCACCACTTTTTTCCTGTTTTTTTGGAGGTTCGGAGATTTCTTCAGGAATAGTATCGATAGGGAGAGCCTCCGTTCCTGCAGGATTAAGTGCAGATTCTGGTGTCGTAGCCTGTTCGGGAGCCAACTGTGCTTGTACCCCTGTTGTCTGTGTGAAGAACTCGGGGGAGAGTGGCTCGGGTGCTTCTCCGAGTTTCACCTCCGGAAGGCTGAAAATCTGATTCCATATTTGACCCGCCACAGGAGCAGAGGTAGCACCACCCGAGACACCGCCTTCCACCATGACGACCAGTGCATATTTGGGTTTATCAAATGGGGCAAAACTAATAAACCAAGTCTTATTGTCTTTGACGGTGGCTCCAGAGGGCAGACGCCGCCAAGCTTGGGCCGTTCCGGTCTTTCCGGCGATTTTAATCCCCGGCACGCCCCCTTTACCACCTGTTCCATTTTCCACGACTTGGAGCATACCTTCACGGATTACTTTTAAATTTTCCATTTTAAATCCGGTCTCGTTTTTAATGACAGGTTTGCTTTGCACGACGACCTGACCATTAACATCGACGATTTTAGAGACGAGATTTGGTTTGTAGAGGGTGCCCCCATTGGCAATTGTGGAGGTCATCATGGCCATTTGGAGTGGGGTGACCAAGACAAATCCCTGTCCGATGGATGTATTGGCAGTATAACCCGCCCCCCAGAAATCTTTTGGGTACATTTTTTTCAACCATCCGGGGCCGGGCATCACTCCAGCCATTTCATTAGCGATCTCGAGGCCGGTGGATTCACCAAATCCAAGTTTTTTGCCTGTTTGATAAATAGCCTCCGGTCCCGCCCTGAGTCCGATCACATAGAAATAAACGTTTGCAGACATGGCGATGGCCCTGCGCATATTCATCGGGCCCAAATACTGTTTACCAAAGGACCAACATTTGAAAAAGTGGTTACCTATCTGCATGCCCTGTGTGCAATCAATGACGGTATCACCTTTAGCCTTGCCGGTTTCAAGGGCTGCCAAGGCGATGACTGGTTTAAAAATCGATCCTGGAGGGTATGCGCTGACGGAGCGATCAAAAAGTGGAGTATTCGAGTCATTATTTAATCGTGCCCAATCATTCCTCGAAATAGCAGGAACAAAAGCATTTGGGTCAAAGGAAGGGATCGATGCCATGGCTAGGATTTCCCCCGTATAAACATCGACCAATACAGCAGCGCCACGCCCCACGCTTTTCAGGGCGTTCTCGACAATTTGCTGCATTCGTCCGTCAATTGTCAGGTACACATCACCGCCAGGCAAGGCGGGGTGCTCCGAGACTTTTTCCTCGATAAATCCTTTTGTATTTACCCGGATCATACGTCCGCCTTCTTCACCTTGGAGATATTGATCGAAATATTTCTCGATTCCCTGTTTTCCGATGAATTCCGGGGCGAAATCAAAATTGTTATTTTCATTTTTTTCTGGGGGACGCTCGAATTTGCCGACATATCCCAAGATATGGGATGCGAGGTCGTTTTGGGGGTAAAACCGGCTGGCGACGACTGTAATATCAGCTCCTGAAATAATGGGGCTGTTTTCATAGAATTTTGCCAGCCGTTCCTGGTCGAGATTAAAATTCACCCGGTAAGGTTCGAAAGGTTGTTGGTCGTAATGCCTCTCGACACTGCGGACAGTGGCAGCGGATTCCGGGATATCAAGTTTTTCGATCAAACGAGGAATACGGGACTGCACGATAATTCCTACGTCCTCGACTTTATGACCGCCTTTATTGATTTTATACGGGATGGGGACTCCTTTGGGAAAGCTACGGATCATCTCCTTGAGGTAAAGTTCGACAAAAAAAGTCGGTTTATTGTCCGCAAGAATCACCCCGTAACGATCACGGATCAGGCCCCGGGCACTGGGAAGGTGTTGGGAGCGCAGGGATTGATTCTCCATTTGTGAAATGTAATAGTCGCCCTTAATAATCTGGGTTTTCATCAGGAATACAACAAGGATGGTGATGCCAAAAATCATCCCGAAATAGACGAATGCTAACCGTGACTCCACTGACATGAGGAAACTGAATGTTTTTTTCCGTTCCATAGTTTATTGGGCCATTTTCCTGCGATTTTTCTTTGGCAACTTTATTTTCCTGAAAATATTTATCATCCAGAAAACAACCGGGGTAAGGAAAAGATTCACAATACTGGTATAGAGGATGATTTCGCTGATAGAAATCGACCAGTAGAATCCTCCTCTTTGGAGAATGCTCACGAGCAAGTATGAGATGGTACATACCCAGAAAGTGGCGACAGCTCCTGTGAGCATGATAGGGATGAGTCCTTTGTGGTAGAGGATATGCCGTTGGGTATGGATCATCATCCCGATGGATACATAAGCAAATGCGCTGATTCCCATCAGGTTATTGGAAAGGGCATCCTGGATAATACCAGCGAGAAAGGAAAATATGATGATAGTCGTCAGGCTGCAGCTCATCCCGGCATAGGCGATCAGACAGGAGATAATCTCCGGTCTAACCCCATGAAATAATCCGGATGGCCCCATTGATGTCTTGAACAACAAGGCGATAAACAATCCGATTAAAAGTGCGATAATGGTCATGTGTTTGTCTTTCCCGGTCAGGGGGGAAGATTCTTGTTTTTATTTTGATTACCGGCGGCGGGCTTTTTTATCAACATCGACCAAAATGAAAGCGTATTCAAGATTGGCGAGGTTGACCGATGGGCGGATAATGGCTTCCTTATAAAGCCCTAGTGTTCCACTCGTTTTGACTTCCCGTACCTCAGTAATTGTTCCGATTTTTATTCCGGGAGGGAATACCCCCCCCAGACCGCTGGTGATTACTTGCATGCCGGGCCTGACATCGGCTTTGCGGGCGATGTATGACATGCGTAAAACAGGATTTAGCTCGGTGGACTCACGGGTGCCGGCGACGATTCCGTGTTCGCCATTCTCAGAAATGACGGCGGCTACTTTGCAGTTTTCATCGATGAGCATGATCATCCGGCAGGAGTTTTTAAATACGGTAGTGACTTTACCTGCCAAACCATCCGGTGTGATGATGGCTGTATTGCTTTCAAGATAGGGGATTTCAGCGAATCCTTTATCCAACATCAGGCCTTGCCACCAAATGGAGGCATCACGGGCGATAATCCTTGCTGCTGCCAGCTCAAAGGGGGAGTTTTTAACGAAGCCGATCATATCCCGGAGATTATCATTTTCTTTAACCATTTCCCTGAAGCGGTCATTTTCTATTTTTAGGAGTTGATTTTGTTGAGTGAGGTGTGTGTTCTCAGCTTGAATCACATCCAAGGATTTGAGGTTCTGACCCACATGCTGGAATTCTGATTTGGTTTTCGAGATTGTCCCGAAAAATGGCGCGTAAAAATCACTGATGATTTGGGGGATGCGTGCGATGGAGAAACCTTGTGGGTTTTGACCGTTTATATTCTTCGAGGGACGACCAAAGACCAGCAGCAGTACCACTGCAACCAGTACCAAGATCGATACACCAATCAGAATGACTTTTTTCATCGGTTCTCTTTATTTTAAAAACGGGAATTAACCGCCGGTTGCACTAACCGTGATAAGTTTTCGCCTCATCGATGGATATTTCACGGAGAAGCTGAGGATAACTTAAAACTTTCCCGATTCCTTCGGCCACGGCACTCAATGGATCTTCAGCCACATGCACAGGAAGACCCGTCTCATCCGCGAGTAATTTATCGAAACCTTTCAGCAGAGCTCCTCCCCCTGCCAAGACCATCCCGCGGTCGACAAGGTCAGCACTGAGCTCGGGAGGGCAACGGTCAAGTGTCACGCGGACGGCATCCACGATAATCTTGATCGGGGCGGCCAAAGCTTCCCGGACTTCCTGTGAGGAAAGGCTGAGAGTCTTCGGTAGGCCTAGGATTAGGTCGCGGCCTTTGATTTCCATGCTCATTTCGTGTTCAAGAGGGGTCGCTGAACCAATTTTAATTTTGATTTCTTCGGCAGTGCTTTCGCCAATGAGCAGGTTATACGCACGCTTGAGGTATGTCACGATTGCTTCGTTGAACTGGTCACCTGCGACACGCACGCTGCGGCTGTAAACGATTCCGCAAAGCGATATAATCGCTATTTCCGTAGTCCCACCGCCGATATCCACAATCATATTTCCCGCTGGTTCTTGTACAGGCAAACCAACCCCGATTGCAGCTGCAAGAGGCTCTGGAATCAATGAGGCGGAACGGGCCCCGGCATTGAGGGCGGCTTCACGCACAGCCCTTTTTTCGACTTCCGTAATGCCTGAAGGAACCGCGATGACGACAATGGGGCGGATGAACTTGCGGTTGTTATTTACCTTATTGATAAAATGTTTGAGCATTTCTTCGGTGATTTCAAAGTCGGCAATGACACCTTCTCTCAAGGGCCTGACAGCAATAATATTAGCAGGGGTACGTCCGAGCATTCGTTTGGCTTCATCCCCGACGGCGAGGACTTTGCGTGTGCCTAGGGAAACGGCCACGACGGATGGCTCGCGGAGAATGATCCCGCGGTCTTTAACATAGACAAGAGTATTAGCAGTGCCTAAATCTATCCCGATGTTTCTGGGGAATACTCCCAAGATCTGGTCGAACATGCGCTAAATCCTTTTAAGAAATTGAAATTCATTGCAAAATATTATTAATTAAGACATTTCTAGTCTCATCGACTTTTTCCGTCAAGACCATTAACCTAACTAAATAAAGCCCATGAAATCAACACAAATAATTGAGCCGAAAGAGTATAGGATGATTTTGGAGGCTGCTTTGGCGGAAGATATAGGCTCCGGAGACGTGACAAGCATCGCCACTGTGCCCGAAAATGCCCTCTGTGAGGGGGTTATTTTTGCAAAAGAAGAGGCGATTATTTGCGGAACGCAAATTGCTCAAGAGGTTTTTAAACAGGTCGATGGAAAAATTACTGTCGAAATCATTACTCCTGATGCGCAAATTGCTCCCGAGGGCCGGGAGGTTCTACGGATAAAAGGCCCGGCCCGGGGAATTTTGACGGCCGAGCGTACGGCATTAAACTTTTTACAGCACCTTTCGGGCATTGCGACATTAACTCATAAATATATGGAGCAAATTGCGCATACCAAAGCCCGTTTGCTGGATACACGGAAAACGCTGCCTGGCTGGCGCAAATTGCAAAAGTACGCAGTCGCATGCGGAGGCGGAACCAACCACAGGATCGGGCTTTATGATCTCGTGCTAGTCAAGGATAACCATCTCAAACTCATGAACCGCGAAAACCCCGGTGACTTCTCAGTGGCGGTGGCCCGTGCGCGCAACTTGTTTCCCGGCTTAAAAGTCGAAATCGAGGCTGAAAGCTTTCAGGAATTCCAGCATGCCTTGGATGCGGGGGCGGATATTATCCTCCTCGATAATATGACGTGTGAACAAATGAGTAAATGTGTAGTGTCAGCAGGAGGCCGTTGCAAGCTAGAGGCCAGCGGGGGAGTGAATCTCCAGACCGTGAAGCAAATTGCTGAGACCGGAGTGGATTTTATCTCAGTCGGCGCCCTGACCCACTCGGTTCGTGCCGTCGATCTTTCTTTGGAACTGATTTTTTAAACCATGGGATGTTTGCGGTATTGAGGAGCCTATCTGTGATGCTTGTAATGATTGAATAAGGGAAAACGTGGTTGTAATTCAATTTTCCGGCTAATTCCCAGTAGGGTTTGAATATCGTCGGATGTTTTTTACCCCCTTGTCCCAAACTAAGCCGGAAAATGATCTAATCATCCTTTCAAAGGATGGGGGGTGAAGCTTAGGGGGAATCAATCGTTTCGTTTTTGTTTTATTGCGAGTTTTTCTTTCGTCTTTTGGTATTCGTAGACGATGCCTTTCATCATAAAATAAATAATGAAGCTTAATGGGAGTGCTAGAACGGCCGAACCAAGGAGCAGGGGAAACCCGACCCCGAAGAAAGTTGTCCAGTTTAAAATATCCTCGAGTTTAAAGGAATGCATCGGTAAGTGACCTCCAAAATGGTGGGGATCGGAGAGGATCCAATGGCCGACTTGGTACTGGATGAGCAGGACACCGGGCAGGAACGGGGAGGCTATGTCATGAATCGTCACTCCGACAACCGCGGAGATCTTGTTGCCGCGAAAAAACCATGCGTTTAAGATACCTAAGAGCGTTTTCAGCCCGAAAAGGGGAGTAGCACCCCAGAAAAATCCAATAGCGAAACCAAAAGCAATGGAATGAGGGGTGGCATCCAAGTTTAAAAGCTGGTCTTTTTGTTTGATAAACCATTTGCGCATAGGGAAAACACCGAAATGTTACAATTAAAAGGGTATCATTTTTGTCTTCTTTAGCTTAATGAAAACAGAATTAAGCTTTGATATATAAAGCAGTTTTAATGAACATACAAATGCGAATTTAATCCAGAGATTAATCATATGATTTCAGACAGACAACACCGTAAAGATATTCTTGAATCCGTCGGGCTGCATAATACCCATGATGGAGTGTATAAAAAACAGATGGATGAATATATCAATCTGAAGCTAGCGGCCAGTGGTTTGGCTGTCGCAGCCAGTATGGATGAGCTTCCTCTATTTTCCCTGGGAAAATCGATCATTCGTAGTGCGATAGAAAAAAACAGAAAACTCAGCGAGTCCCTTTGTCCTGTCGACCAGAGAATACAGGATTTTCTGGATGCATACCTTTCCGATGTCCCGGACAAGAAGAATATCCGATTGCCGGCTAATACATTGACTTTGGATTTTCATGGACTGGCCCGAGAGCTTTCTCTTCCCCATAATGGTGATCAATACACCTCCGAAATCCTGAGTTCTTACCGGGTAAAGCAGGGAGTGCTTCATAACCCGAAAAGTGATCGCCGGACCACTGAAGGTGTTTTTCATGTTGTGGAAGGGGGCTTGGCCATTCCTGCAGACAAGAAGGCCGTACCGAAAGCTGTTTATTCGAGGATTTTACACCATGCGCTGCATCCCCCGAGTTCACTCTTGGACTTGCCATTCTTGAAAGGGTGTACTGGTAAAACAGGCTCTTTTGTCAGTTTGTTACTGCGTCCGATTATCAGTCCTGAGGTTATCGGGATCAGTCCTGAGTTAAGAATGGAAATCAGGTTTTTTGCACCCGGGAGTATGACGAGTAACTTGGATTTTGTGGAATCGATTTTCGGCAATGCCGGTGACCCGAATCTCCAAGAAAACAATGCTGCACTCGATGAACTCCACTGGAGCGGGCACACGGGCTGCGTGATTTTGGCCCCACACTTGACCAAGTTAACGAAAAAGGAACTGGGACTTCCCCACAATGATGTGGCCACCGTACACCAACGCGGTGATGGTATGTGTTGGCAGGATGAAGGCGAGCTTTATAATGATGGTCAGGCTTTCAAAGTCACTTGCCGTGATCAACGGGGGATTATTGTTACGATTATTGCGGATAATTACTTTGGTTATTGCAAAAAAGAGGTCAAGACCCAGATCAGTTATGCATGCAATTTGCGCGGACTCTCCGAAGAAGAACATGCAGGAGGAGCCATCGCATTCCGGAGTTATGACCTCGGGGACCAATTCGTCGCGGATGATTCGAATAACCAGTCGAGTCATACTTTAAAAGAGAATTTGGAGAGATTAGGGTCATTGATGAGTGTCCACCAGGATGGGTACGCCATCGATAATGAGTTCCCGGACATCATCTACTTGCCGGAGAATTCTGTGTTTAACCTCAGGGAGAACGAGATTTGTTGGAAGACCGGGGGAAAGTCTGGAAAGATTAATTTATTAACCGGCGTCTCTTACCTCCTTCCCAGTGGTTACCGTGTGGAGTTAGTCAAACCATCCGAATTACGTCGGTGGCGCTTGGTAGGGACATATCCCGAGGGAACCTTTTGCCATAAGCCATGTACGGTATCCGGTGGCGGAAAATCTGAAATTTCGAAATCCATTGCTGATGCGATCCTCAATGGACCTGTTTTTATTGCCGATTTTGAAAGGGATTTCGAGTTTGTCCGCCAGATTCTCTTTAAGAATTATTCCACACGTTTCCGTGATGAAACAACCAAACAGGATAATCGTCCGCTCTTGAGCAGTGAACGAACCTTGGGGTCTGTCATTAAATTGCTCACACCCAGCCCGGAATATAACGATGAGTATAACTCTTGGTTGCGTTCGATCCCCCCTCATATCCATGATCTGACATTGGTCATCAAAAGGTTATACCGGCCTGAATGGGGTGAGAAATGGATGGATCAATTCAGCGTGGATAGTGTGGACGGATTGCCGGGTAATGAGCTGAAATACAATAATCAGAAATTAGTCACGCAATATCTCCGGGTGGGATTTGACCAGCAGGGTAAGTGGAGGACTTTCACCCTGAGGAAGGATTATATGCCTTCAATGAAAGTCCAGATGGAAGATGATATCAGTGCCTCTCTGGTCGTTCCCATATCAAGACTCCGAAATTTGAATCCCCATTATGAGAACCCCTCAGTGAAATTTGTCACAAATTGCGAATACCGCTTTTTCCAAAGGCCCGATGATGCGATTCATCGTGGTTATGATAAGCGGACCGAAGAAGATTTTTCTGGATCGGCCGGTTTCTACAGTAATTATGAGGCCTTGACGCGTCAGGATGCCCTCCAAATGATGTCTGTTCCGGTTAAATTCGATGAATTTACTGATCCGATTAAAAAAACAATTCGTGACTTTGCGTCAGGAATAAAACCGGATTATTTAGTGTGTCCTGACCAACCCCGTTTTGTCGATGGGAAACGTTCGAAAAACCCGCGGTATTTGCAAGTGCGCCCCGAGCTGGAGAATCCCCGCTCAGTTTATTTGGCCGAAATGATGACACGAATGTACCGTAAACTCCATGTGGGTGAGCCTGTATATCATCCCGTGAATGCTGTCCTGCCCGGTCGCAGGAATAACCCACCCGAGCAAGGGATCAGACCATTGGCTGTCCTAAATCCGATTCATTATCAGGAATTGCCCGAGCTGTTTATGGATTTCATCAGTAGTCTGACAGGAAAGTCCCCTTCGACGACAGGTGCGGGTTCTGAGGGTGCGCTCACAAAAGGTCCATTCAATGCTTTGTTACCGGTGCATGACCTGAACTATGCCCTCATTTCATTTATTATGACGGGATATAATGGATTCTCGACTGCGGCTGCTTATGTCGGACCAAAATATCAGGTGGCCCATGATGTCAGCCTCCTGGTGCCGGAAATCTGGGCCAGAATGATGCCTAATGAAAGGGAACCTAGATATTTGATGAGTATTGGAGCCCTCGAAAAGCTTGAAGATTTCGAATACAAGGGCAGGAAAGTGCTCTCCAGCCGTTTGGGCTACCGGATTACCGAACGGTTTACACGGGAATTCCTCGGACGTATGTTTAGTAATCCTGAAACGGTCTTTACCCCTGACATGATGCGTCCGGAAAATCAAGGGATCGAATGTTTTATCGATGGTGTGGATAATATCGTCGAAACAATGAAGAGAGTGGCGCTAAATTATTTTGAGGACGGGTCTATCGATGCGGCTTGCCCTCCTCTCAGGGCGTTATTGCACATCATGGCTTATGGGGAATATGAAAGTAAAGATGTCCAACATCCTGATATCCGCACCCTTTTCACCCGTGAACAGGTTATTGCCAGTGATTGGTATCGGCAAAGGCTCCTTGCAGCCCAGAAATCCGAAATAGGACGCTTGGAAAAATGTTTGTATGCTTTCAAGGAAGCCAAAACAAAGCCCCATCTCTTTGATGATGGGTTTTGTGAGACTTTGGACGGCAAAATCAACCGGCTTGAAAACGGTATTGCCGAGGTCTCTGCCGCAGGATATATTGAAGGCCTCGTGGGAACGATCGGGACCGAGCCTTTTTTCCCCCTATCAAAATGATCCGTATTTTTTGACCAATTCCATCAGATAAAGGTAATTCTCCCAAGTGACTTGGGGAGGAATCGAGTGGTCGCTGTGATAAATATAGCCGCCACCCTTTTTGGCCATCGGAATTTTGGCGGCGACCTCAGCCTCATATTTTTCACGGTCATTGCTGATGAGGACCATAATGTCAATATTCCCCATGAAGGCGATTTTTTCGCCATACTTGGGCTTGAGCTCGCGAATGTCGATATTGGCTTTGGATTCCATCGGCTGGAAACAGTCGAATCCATTTTCGAGCATAGCCGGGATTAAAGGACGGAAATCCCCGTCTGTATGGTAGATGACTTTTCCTTGGCGTTCCTTGAACCAACCCACATGGCGTTTGTGGGAGGGTTGTACCATTTTCCGGTACATGGAAGGGGAGCAGAATGGGCCGTGGTTATAGGCGATATCTCCATAAATCCATGCCCCGTCGAATTTAGCCCCTTCTTTTTCAATATAATCATATGTCCTCAAAACGATATCTGTGAGCGTCTCGAAGACATCGCTGACGAGTTCCGGGTCCTCCGCCATTAATACGCAGAGTTGTTCGTGTCCAAAAATATCTTTGGCTATTTCGAAACATTCTACCCCGTTCCAGTAAAACCACAGGTCCTGGTCCTTACAGATTTTCATTTTGGAAAAAACTTCTTCCTTACTAATCCGTTTTTCAACGGGAGTAGCAAGTAGTGCTTTTTTGTGAATTTCCCAAGTTTCACGGTCTTTGACGGTAAAACTCTCGTGTTCAGGTGTGCCTGCTTTTGATTTCCAGTATCGAACCACAGCCCCTTGCCCGTCGAGGTAGCTGACCCATTCATCAGTTTCGCGAATGACTTCCCGGCGGCCTTGATAGGCACTCATCTCCATCCATCCAGCCCCCCACATATCAAAATCAAGATAACGATAGAGCTCGTCCCAGCCCATGTCAGCCGGCATCCCTTGGGATTTCCAGTTCTCGATAGTTTCCGGCCAAAAGGAGTCCATCCGAGGAATATGGTCGGTTTCTTTGTGTTCCATGGCGAGGATTACCCGTTCCCGGGATGTGAGTGTGGTGGGGAGTGTTTTCATAAGATGAGATTAATTTGTATTTATCCATTATGATGAGTGAGAGCCCCTCAAGAATCAATTTTTTAATATACCGATTTGATCACTAAATAAGGTATATTTACACTTAAATAGAATAGAAGATACTGGCGGACAGTGATTAATGGATAGACTGCATTTACGAGTATGATTATATTATGTATTTTAATGATTTTACACCGTATGATCTTTGAGGATGCAGGGGTAAAGAATCGGATGTTGATTTTAGAAGGTTTTTACTTTTTGCTGACGGGTCAAAATACAAAACATTATGTCAGTCCGTCTTTTTGATACACTTAAGCGTGAAGTTCGTCCCTTGGAGGAAACTCAATCCGGGGAATTCCTCTATTATTGCTGTGGACCTACGGTTTATGGCCCCGCCCACATCGGCAATTTCCGGACTTTCCTGATTCAGGATGTGCTCCGCCGAGTCTTAGAGGTTTCCGGTTTTTCCGTCAAACATGTCCGGAACCTGACGGATGTGGATGATAAGACTATCCGTCATTCCCAGTCCCAAGGGAAAACGCTTGGGGAATTCACAGATTACTGGACAGGTTTTTTTCATCAGGATTGTACAGAGCTTAATATCCTGACTCCCCATGTCGAGCCCAGCGCGGTCAAAACGATTCCCGAGCAAATTGCGATGATTGAAAAGCTCATGCAATCGGGCTTTGCCTACGCAGGCCAGGACGGATCGGTTTATTTTAAGATTAATGCCTTTAAAACCTACGGACGCCTGTCCCATTTACAACAGAGGGAGATCCAGGTCGGTGCATCGGCATTTGGTGCCGGTGATGCGGATGAATATACTAAGGATAACGCCTCGGATTTTGCACTTTGGAAATCACATAAGCCCGAGGACGGGGCCAACGGCTGGGAAGCTCCTTGGGGTAAAGGCCGTCCGGGCTGGCATATCGAGTGCAGTGCCATGTGTAAACATTATCTAGGGGATACGATCGATTTGCATTCCGGGGGCGAGGATCTTGTTTTTCCCCATCATGAGAATGAAATCGCCCAGAGCGAGGCGGCTAATGGTGTGGAATTCTGCCGGCATTGGTTCCATATCGCCCACCTGATGGTGGATGGGGCAAAAATGAGTAAGAGCCTAGGGAATCTCTATACCCTCGACGATATTAAAAAACGCGGTTTTACCGCTAATGAAATGCGTTATGTCCTGATCAGCGGCTTTTACCGCCAGCCGTTGAATTTCACCTTTGACTCGATGCATGCCGCTAGCAGTGCCTTGGGCAAATTGCGTAAGATGGCCGAGCAAGTTGCACTAGTGGCTGATGAAAAGATCGATCTTGTTTTAAATTTCCGCCCTCAAAAACAATTTATTTATGCCGGTGAATTTGTCGATTTTTGGATGTCATTACAGGATGACTTGAATATTCCCAAAGCCCTTGGTGGCCTTTTTACGGGGGTGAAAAAAGTCGAGGATGCTTTAAAGTCGGGCACTCTCACCCAAGACGCTGCGAAACTCATCCTTTTGGATCTCGGGCAGGCTCTTTATGCTTTGGGACTACATTTGCCTGAGGCGAAGGGGGAAATAAATGTCGTTGCCGAAATCCCCGAGGATGTGCAGCAACTTGCGCAGGGGCGCTGGGATGCTAAACAATCCAAGGACTGGGCTAAAGCGGACGAAATCCGTAAGCTACTCGACGGGATGGGGTGGATTATTAAAGACCGTAAGGATGGATTTGATATAGTAGCGAAATGATGTCGCCTTTTTACTGGGGGAAAATAGCCATTCCTTTAGAAGAAACTGATTGATTAGAACGGAGATTTAAACTCATGAAAACTTACGATTTTATCGTTATTGGAGGGGGAAGTGCCGGGTATGCCGCTGCGCGGACGGCCCGGGAATATACGGATGCAGTCGCGATTATCGATGGGGCCAAAGAGCTCAGTGGACTGTGCATTTTGCGAGGGTGTATGCCCTCGAAGACACTGATTTATTCTGCTGAGATCCTGCACCTCGCCCAAAAAGGCAAACTATTTGGTTTAGACATTCCGGAGGCCGCCGCAGACATGCGCAAATTGCACGAGCGTAAATCGCGAATTGTCGGGGAGTTTGCAGGGTATCGGCAGGAACAGATTACATCCGGACGTTTTGATTTTTACCCGTCCTACGCGCGTTTTGTTTCACCAAATGAAATCGAGCTCACTGATGGTACCCGGCTGGCGGGAAAGAGGTTTTTTATCTCGACGGGCTCGACGGTCAGTGTGCCTCCGATTTCAGGCTTGTCTACTGTTCCCTTCTGGACGAGTGATCATATCCTAGATTTGGATTTTATCCCGGAGTCGGTGATTGTGTTAGGCGGTGGAGTGGTGGCTTGCGAACTCGCCCAGTACCTCGCCCGGATTGGTTCCCGTGTCACGCAGATCCAGAGGAGTGAACACATTCTCAAGGAGACAACCCCGGAAGCTGCCGAAGTCATCGAAAAAGCATTCACGGATGAGGGAATGGCTCTTTTTACTGGGACACAAATCGAGAAAATCAATTATTCCGATGATCAGTTCACGGTTGTTTTTAATCACCTGGGGAAACTATCCACACAAAAAGCAAAGTATCTCTTTAATGCGCTGGGCCGTGAGGCCGCGACGAAAGGTTTGAATCTTGATGCTGCCGAGATCAAGCTCAGGGCCAACGGCAAGATTGACGCCAATGAGTACCAGCAAACCAGCAATGCCGCAGTTTATGCGGGTGGAGACTGCACGGGGCCTTACGAGATTGTCCATATCGCGATCCAGCAGGGTGAAGTGGCCGGGAAACACGCCCTAGGACAAATCACGACTCCCATGAATTATAACAATTTGCTCAGTGTAGTCTTTACCGATCCTCAAGTGGCCCTCTGTGGCACTACGGAAAAAGATCTCAAGAAAAAAGGGATTCCTTACATTTCGGCCAGTTATCCCTTTGATGATCACGGCAAGTCCATCCTGATGGAGGCCAAGCGGGGTTATGTCAAAGTCATTGCTCATGCACAGACAGGCAAATTACTCGGTGCGGAAATCGTCGGTAAAGATGCCGGTGAATTGATCCATATTTTCTCCACTGCCATTGCCCTCGGGGCCACGGCCGCTGACATGGTGAAAGCGCCTTGGTATCATCCGACCTTGGCAGAGATCGTGACCTATCCACTGGAAGAGATTGCCGAGAAGATTTTGTCTTAATGGCCTTTTTCCCTTGAAAAGCGATTTGCTTCGCTAGCCGGAGTGGCAGTAAAAATTCAAGGTTAATCAGGGATGGAATGTCTATTCTCTAAGGAAAGTATCCCCGGATCAAGGCGGCTATCTTCTGGCATGAAAAATGGCAGAATGAGGACGAATCCTACAGTAATCTCAGGGTGGACTCTTCCAAGGGGGGCCCTCGATACCTATCGGGGCGGGATGACAAATTCTTTTTGGCTGGGGCGTTGATCTTTCGACGGTGTGGGTTTCCTTGACGGCATTTGTGTGACGCTTTAAGCAAGATGGATGCAGCAAATTGTTCCAGTCAAACTCGGGTCGCGTTCCTATGACATCCATATCGGTGCGGGTGTTTCCGCGCAAATTGCGGATGTCCTTAAACAACAGGCATTTTTTAAGAGGGGGATGATCGTCACCGACCAGAGGGTTTCAGGCCTCTACCTGAGGAAGATCAGGAAGACCTTGTCTGAAGCCGGATACGAGACGGGTGAATATATCCTTCCTCCGGGGGAAACAAGCAAAACCCTTTCGTACTGTGAAAAAGTCTTGAGCCAAATGGCCAAAGATAATCTGGAGAGGAACTCATTTATTATTGCCTTGGGCGGTGGTGTGATCGGGGATCTAGCTGGTTTTGTCGCCTCCTGTTACCTCAGGGGCATCCGTTTTGTCCATATCCCCACGACTTTACTGGCGATGGTGGATTCATCTGTGGGCGGGAAAACAGGGGTGAATCTCCCCGAGGGCAAGAATCTTGTCGGTGCTTTTTACCAACCCGTCAGTGTCCTCGCCGATCTGGATATGCTGAAGAGCCTTTCCGATAGGGAATTCTCCGCTGGCATGGCTGAAGTGATCAAGTACGGGGTGATCCGGGATAAACCTTTTTTCTATTTCCTCGAAAAGAACATCGAGAAAATCAAAGATAAAGATTTGGAAACCCTTACTGAGATCGTTAAGCGTTGTTGCGAGATTAAAGCAGAAGTGGTCTCCGAGGATGAGCATGAAACAACAGGGTTACGCGAGATTTTAAATTTCGGCCATACGATCGGCCACGGCATCGAAGCGGTCGGGGGGTATGGCAAATTGCTCCATGGTGAGGCCATCGCCGTCGGGATGGTCTTGGAGGCGAAATTAGCTGCCGAAAAGCTGGGCTTCTCCGCTGACGCATCGAACCGCCTACGCAAATTGCTGGAGGCTTTTGACCTACCGACAAAGATTCCAGCTGTGGACAAGGGGCTTTTACTCCGTTCCATGGCCCGGGATAAAAAAGTCCGTGACGGGAAATTGCGTTTTTCTATTCCTGAGGATTTCGGGGCGACTGCCACCGGGATTGAATTCAGCGAGGATGAAGTCCGCAGGGTTATATAATTCTTTTTTTAGGGCGGGGCTTATGGATAAACGTGAAGCACTCTTGATTTTAAATTTGATCCCGCAGATCGGGCCGGTGCGTGTGCGCAAATTGCTCGAGCGTTTTGGGGAGCCAGCGGATATACTTGCGGCGAACCGCAAATCATTACAGGAAGTAAATGGTATCGGTGCGGAAATCGCGCAGAATATCATTGATTGGGAGAAACATGTTGATTTGGAGGCTGAGCTCAACGCCGTGGAAAAGGCCGGGGCCCGCCTTCTCATTGAAGATGATGGAGAGTATCCCGGTAACCTGCGTGAGATTTATGATCCCCCTTTGGTTCTTTATGTCATGGGCAAATTGCTCCCGCGTGATGACAAAGGAATAGCCGTGGTGGGCTCACGAGAGACCAGCAACTACGGGATGGAGACCGCAAAGAAGCTTTCCTACCAAATGGCCTATTCAGGCGTGAGTGTCATCAGCGGCTTGGCCCGTGGGATCGATACCGCCGCTCATCAGGGGGCTCTGGCGGCAAAGGGACGGACTGTGGCGGTCATCGGTGCTGGG
The DNA here is from genome assembly GCA_034440155.1 of Verrucomicrobiota bacterium. NCBI lineage: Bacteria > Pseudomonadati > Verrucomicrobiota > Verrucomicrobiota bacterium. The sequence goes on from JAWXBN010000098.1 coordinate 22,443, forward strand.
CTGAATCAAATTTATCCTCCAGAAAACCAGTCGCTAGCAGATAAGATTATCGAGACGGGATCAGCTGTGATTAGTGAATTCCCCATGAATGCGAAGCCCACCCCGCAGAATTTCCCCATGCGCAACCGTATCGTCAGTGGGATGAGTATGGGCACTCTTGTCGTCGAGGCGGATCTCAAAAGCGGGGCCCTCATTACCGCACGGATGGCCCTCGACCAAGGAAAATTGCTTTTTGCGGTCCCCGGTCGGATCGACAGCCTGCGTAGTCGGGGCTGCCACCAGTTGATCAAACAGGGCGCGAAACTTGTCGAGGATGTCGGGGATGTATTAAGCGAATTTGAGTTCCTTTTCCCGAAGGAAGACAATTCTGCCGGTGAAAAACCTGCCCTCGCACGGGCTGATCTCAGCGATAATGAAGCGTTGATTTATAAACTCATCGAAACCGACGAGGTGGATATCGACACCCTGATCGAAAAAAGCAATTTGCCCAGCCCTACAGTCTCCGCCACCTTACTCGGGCTCGAGCTCAAACGTCTGGTGAAACAACTCCCCGGAAAACGTTTTGTCCGTGTGGGTTAAAGTTTGTATTTTGCTCAGTCGCGTGGAAATGAAGGGTGCCGGGGGAGTTACGTATATTACCCGGGAATTTTGATCCGAAAAAAGCAACTTGCCCAGTCGGATGGTGTCCGCTACCTTGCACGGGCTCGAGTCGATGCGTTAGATTCAGGTTTTTGCCTGTCAAATGCCTCTGTGGAGCGAGAATTAGCGAATATAAAAGACCGTATATTCCCTATTGTCTTGAGACAAGGGGTGACGGGATAAGAGGAATTTTCAGATCATGGGTAAAACACTTGTCATAGCGGAAAAACCGAGCGTTGCCGCCGATATCACGAAGGCTTTGGGCGGCTTCAAAAAGGAAAAAGACTTTTTTGAAAGTGATCACATGGTCGTGACATCTGCCATCGGCCACTTGGTCGAGCTTTGCCTGTCTCCAGAACTTGAGAAGAAACGTGGTAAATGGAGTTTTGAGAATCTCCCCGTCATTCCAGAGGCATTTTCCCTGCGCCCGATTGAAAAAACAGAGGCCCGGTTCAAACTGTTGAGTAAATTACTCAAGCGCAAGGATATTGATGACGTCATTAATGCATGTGACTCGGGGCGTGAAGGGGAGCTGATCTTCCGTTACATCACGCAGTTAGCCAAAAGTCAAAAGCCTGTGAGACGTTTGTGGCTCCGGTCCATGACCAAAAATGCGATTTGCGACGGGTTTGAAAAATTACGTAACGGTGAAGAGCTCGATCACCTCGCCGATGCTGCTGTGTGCCGTTCGGAATCCGATTGGCTCATCGGGATCAATGGCACCCGCGCCTTTACCGCGCTCGTCTCCAAAGGGGGGGGATTTCACCTCACGACTGTGGGACGCGTACAGACCCCGACCCTAGCCATTCTCGTCGACCGCGAAGCTAAAATCCGGAGGTTCGAGGCGAAAACTTATTGGGAAGTCCACGCCCTTTTCAAGGCAGAGGCTGGGACTTATGAGGGCCGGTGGTTTGATGAAGGATTTAAGAAGCCTGCCCAGGAAGAAGGCGATGATGAGGTGAATCATGCCCGTGCTGAGCGCCTGTGGGATATAAAGAAGGCTGAGGCGATCCGTTCCAAATGCGAGGGGAAACCTGGCATCACCGAAGAGTCGAAGAAACCAGCCTCACAAATGCCTCCCTTGTTATACGATCTGACCTCGTTGCAGCGTGAGGCGAATAAACGTTTTGGACTTTCGGCTAAACGCACATTGCAAATTGCACAAGCCCTTTACGAGAGACACAAGGTCATTACATATCCGAGGACCGATTCTCGTGCCTTGCCTGAAGATTATATCGAGGTCGTGAACCAAACGATGGGGATGCTCAAAGGGACATCATCTTTTGGACAGTATGCAGCCGAGGCATTAAATAAAAAAATGATCCATCCGAATAAACGGATATTTAATAATGCTAAAATCTCGGATCACTTTGCCATTATCCCCACGACGACCGCAGCGGTAAAGCTCGAGGAATTCGAGTACAAGGTCTATGACATGATCACGCGCCGGTTTATTGCGGTTTTTTTCCCAGCAGCACAATTTGAAATCACCACCCGGATCACCCGGGTCGAAAGTGAACCCTTTAAGACCGAAGGTAAAGTGCTTGTGGAGCCCGGTTGGCTAGCGGTTTACGGGCGCACGGTTCAAAACGCCGAGTCTCCGGATGAAGACGAGGATGAGAAGGAAAAGTCGATTATCCCTGTCGGCGACGGGAAAAATGTCCAAACCCAAAATATCGATGTGCTGGAAGCCCTGACAAAACCCCCGGCCCGTTATTCGGAAGCCACCCTATTATCCGCGATGGAAGGGGCGGGTAAATTTGTCGAGGATGATGATCTCCGTGAGGCCATGAGTGAAAAAGGCATCGGGACCCCGGCTACACGTGCCGCGATTATTGACGGCCTTATTTATGAGCAATACATCCGCCGTGATGGGCGCGAGCTCATCCCGACGACCAAGGGCATTACCCTGATCTCGCTTCTGAGAGGGATTAATATTCCGACCCTTTGCTCCCCCGAAATGACGGGAGGATGGGAGCATAAACTTAAACGGATGGAAAAGGGCGAGTTTACTCGCCAAGAATTCATGCGCGAGATTTCCAGCCTGACCAGCGAGATTGTGGAAAAAGCTCGGAATACCACGAGTATTGAAGATATCGCTGGGGAATTCGTCACTTTAAAGACTCCTTGTCCGAAATGCGGAGGCACGGTGAAAGAAAACCTCCGGACATTCAAATGTCTGGCTTGTGATTTTGTCATCTGGAAAAGTATTTCAGGGCGCACATGGGAGCCTGTCGAGGTGGAGGAGTTAATTGAGAAAAAACAGGTCGGGCCCCTTTCCGGATTCAAGAGTAAAATGGGACGCCCCTTCTCGGCTTTGATTAAATTAAATGCTGAGAACAAATCAGAGTTTGTCTTTGAAGGTGGACCTAATGGTGAGAGTGGCGAGCAGGAATATGATTTTTCCAGCCAGGAATCCCTCGGGAAATGTCCGGTTTGCACATCGAATGTCTATGAAACACCCGTCAGCTATGTTTGCGAAAAAGCGGTAGGCAAGGACAAGTCCTGCACTTTCCGTTCCGGCAAAATGATTTTGCAACAACCACTGGATATCCTCCAGATGCGCAAATTGCTTTCGGAGGGGAAAACAGATTTCTTGCCAAAATTCATTTCCACAAAGACTAAACGCCCGTTTGCAGCCTTGCTTAAAATAGGGAAGGGCGGCAAGACGGAGTTTGAATTCGCCCCCCGCGAGAAAAAGCCTAAGGGCGGCAAAAAAGTCGTTTCAAAAACTAATGAAGAAGCAGTCGCCGCACCTACCGAAAACCCCTAACGTGCCGTCACCCTTGGAGCCGACGACACACCAAGGGATTGATCCGCTTCACGAGGCGTTTCTCGGGTACATGAATCTGGAAAGGGGGGCTTCTGAAAAGACATTGAGGAATTACAGGCAAAACATCCTGGAGTTCGTGATTTGGTATGAAGCGACTTACCGGAAGAAACCCGATTGGGAGACGCTGACCCTCCATGATTTCCGTTTTTACCTCTCTGAAATAAGCGGGAAACTCGCGCGGGCGACGGTTTTACTCAGGCTCTCGGGATTACGCTCGTTCTATAAGTACCTCATCAGGTCGAAGCGTTTGACGGAAAATCCCCTGCGCAATTTGCGCTCGCCAAAAAAAACGAGGGGGTTACCGGTTTTTTTGAATCATACCCAGATCGAAAAACTGCTCAACGCACCGTTAGAGATGATGGCCGCCGCACAAGCGCAAATGATCAAGCCAGCGACCGGCCAGAAGAAAAAACAAGGACGTCCGAGTAGCCCTGTGTTAGCCCTGAGGGATGCAGCTTGGTTAGAGTTATTTTATAGCAGCGGGTTACGTATTAGTGAATTAGTGAATCTCCGGCGGCAGGATCTGGATGAATCGGCAGAAGTCGTGCGGGTAATGGGTAAGGGTGCAAAAGAAAGAATGGTGCCAGTCGGTGAGCCTGCAATCAAGGCACTGGAAAAATATTGGGTCCAGGCCGGGCAACCTAAAGGTGATGAGTTTATTTTCTCTGCAAAATCACGAAAACCCTTAAGTGTATTATCCGTGCAAACAAGGTTGAAAAAATATTTGGCATTTGCGGGGATTGATCCAAAGGTCACCCCCCACAAATTGCGCCATTCATTTGCGACACATTTGCTCCAGAACGGGGCAGATTTACGGAGTGTCCAAGAAATGCTTGGTCATAAAAGCCTGGCCGCCACCCAGGTGTATACCCATCTGACCCCGGAACGCATGAAAAAAGTTTACGATCAAACCCATCCACGCGCATGATTCTCCTGATTCTTTATAATTTCCTTTTTTCGCTCGTGTTCCTCCTGGCGCTGCCATTTTATGCCTATAAAATGGTCAAACGAGGTAAATACCGTGACGGTATCCTCGAACGTTTTGGGGTTTATTCCCCCGCCTTAAGAAAAGAACTCCGTGGGAAAACGGTCATCTGGATTCAAGCCGTCAGTGTCGGCGAGGTGATGGCGGCATTAAAGTTAATCGACGAGCTCAAGGCACAATACACGCAGGCTAAAATCCTCCTGACGACCACAACGGCGCGTGGGTATCAAGTCGCGACACAAAAGGTGCCCGCCGATGTGGTTGTCGCTTATTACCCGCTGGATTTTTATGCGCCGGTGCTTTCGGCATTCCTGACATTCCGGCCGCAATTAATCCTGCTTATGGAAGGTGAAATCTGGCCGAATATGATGTGGATGGCCAAACGGGCGGGAATCCCTGTGGGTTTGGCGAATGCCGATCTTTCCCGACGTTCGGAACGGCGTTATAAACGGTTTGGAATCCTCTTCCGGCCGATTTTCAAAATCTTCACATGGGTATTTACCCAGACACGTGAAGATGAGGGAAGGTTTGATCCGTTGGGCGTGAGAAAGGAGGCTCTCCAAACTGTGGGTAGCCTGAAATTTGATACGGCGATCCCGACACGTCCACTGCCCTTTGACGCCGGAAAATTATTGATACTATGTGGGGTAGGACAGGCACGCCCGATTTTTGTTGCGGGGAGTACCCATGAAGGGGAAGAAGAGGTCATTATCCGTGTTTACCAGAAGCTCAAGGAGCAATTTCCCGGTTTATTCCTGATTCTGGCTCCGCGCCATGATGAAAGAACCAAAGAAGTCGAGGGGATCTTGGACCGCTTTGGTGTGGGATACTCAAAAAGAACCGAGATGGTCGAGTCCGGTGTGATCGACCTTGCGGGTTCGGATTGTCTCTTGATTAATACCACGGGTGAGCTCAGGGCTTGGTATGAGGCGGCAACCGTGATTGTTATTGGAAACAGCCTCGTCGGGCACAAGGGCGGGCATAATATTATCGAGGCGGCGATTACCGGGCATCCTGTCATCTATGGTCCAAATATGCAGGATTGGGAGCAAATTGCCGCGCAATTTGTCTGCGCCGGGGCTGCTATCCAGGTGGCGACAGAAGATGCCTTGATTCTTGAAATTGCTGGATTACTGAATAACCCTTCACAAAAGGAAGAGGTTGGACAAAAAGCCAAGGATTTAATCCTCAAAAATATGGGGGCAGCGAAGCGAACAGTGGAAATAATCAGCCGCTGTGTGAAGTAATGAGAAAAATCCTTTCAGCCCTGTTTCTATTGATTGTCGGAATCTCCTTTATCCTCTTGTTACCCCGGGTGAATGCCCGTTATTTGGCGATGATGTATTTGGGGCTCGGCATTTATCTACTTCTGCGCAGTTGGTGGCGGCGGGTGATCAAGCCAGATTAGGTTTCCCGGGCCTTTCCGAGATAGCGCAAGGCGAGCACGACAAAAACGACCCCCATTCCTAATCCGATGAAGGGATTCGATGAGGAACGTTCCCCGGTGAGAATGACTTCCACCCCGCGCAATGAAAGACCCACTCCTAAAAGCTAAAAACGAGAACGAATAAATAGTATATTACTTTCATATGACTGGCAGGGTACGTGGGAGAATGTTTTGAGCAATAAAAAATCATGTGATTTAGGAACGAATCTCTCAGTCGCCAAAATCTTAATCTCATCAATAGAAGGCGAAATGCTTTACGTGATGGCCGTGACAATGACTTCGGGGCGGTGGTTGTGAATAAATAATCACGAAGTCAAAAATCACTCATCCCATGATTCTGCGGTCGTCACCGAGATTAATGCCTTTAAGTTTCATTTTGAGTGCATCGGGATTCGGCGCGTATGTCATGGCGAGGGTTTCATCGATGCAATTTGCTTTGACTAGGTCGTAAATAGCTTGGTTAAAATTCTGCATGCCATCTTCCCGACCTGTCTCGATGGCCATCGGGAGTTTGTCGAGTTTGTCTTCTTCGAGTAATTTGCGGACCGTCGGTGTATTGAGGAGAATTTCAAGGGCTGGATAAACGCCATTGCCGTCTTTGGCAGGAATCAGCCGCTGGCACATAATTCCTCGGAGACAGAGGGCAAATTGGCGACGGATCTGCGACTGTTCTTCCGAAGGGAAAAAATCCAAGAGTCTTGTGACCGCTTGGGTGGCGGTAGCGCTGTGTAATGTGCTGAGGACTAAGTGTCCCGTTTCCGCTGCCCTGAACGAGGCCATCACGCTGGAGTCATCCCTCATTTCCCCGATAACGATGACGTCAGGGTCTTGGCGCATGACATTGATGAGCGCATGTTTAAAGTCCATGGTGTCCAGTCCCACTTCCCTTTGATTAAAAACAGAAAGTTTATCTTCAAAAAGGTATTCAATCGGATCTTCCAGGGTAACGATATGCAGCTTTTGAGTTTCATTGATCCAATCAAGCATGGCGGCCAGAGACGTGGACTTTCCCGAGCCGGTGGCTCCACAGATGAGGATAATCCCATCCCCGTGGTCCCCGATGGATTTTGCATGAGCCGGGAGATTAAGATTTTCCCACTTAGGAATTTCACTTTTTACATGCCGCAAGGCTAGACTTAGTTTTCCCCTTTGATGGAAGATATTTGCCCGGAAGCGACCGATGCCGGATTCATCAAATGAAAAGTCGATTTCCCTTTCCTCATCGAATTTCTTGCGCAGGTAGGGCGGGAGGAGGTATTGGACGAATTGTTGGCAGGTTTCTGACGGGATGATCGTATCCGGCACAGGCATTAACTCGCTGGATACCCGGTAAATCAAGAGGGCATCACTTTTGATATGAATGTCTGATGCCCCTGATTGGACAGCGCCTGAGAGAATCTGTTTGAGATATTCCATGTGGGCAAAAGGATAGCCTATGAAGAGACATGAATCAATCTTGATGCTGATTGGAGTGCTTTGGTGGAGATATCCAAGCATTTGGTGAAGTAAAGGGTGACATCGTAGGCGGAATGGCTATCCGTGACCTTGTCACAGGTAATCACCACCCCATTACATTTGACCTTTCGATATTTATGGTCGTTTACCTTTATCTCGAGGTTGATGGAGAGTTCAGTCCCAAATTGAAAATACCAATTTGTCCGCAAACACATACCTTTATCACAGATTTTAAAGTGGTCAGGGGAAAAACAGACCTTTTCATCATCAAAACACATGTTTACGACACGGGCATTTGATTTCGATGATCCATGAATAGGAGAATGGGACATGACGATAAAATCAATATAGGGAGGTTTCTTATTCTGTCAAAAGACAGAATAAGAAAATGGAGGGTTTATCCTGTCCCCTGTGCTTAGATTGCCGCACAAATCAGGTCGCCGATTTCCCGGGTATTCACCCTTTTTGTCCCCTCGGAATAGATGTCACCTGTCCGGTAACCCTCTGAAATGACTTTCTCGACGGCGTTTTCAATCGCCTGGGCAGCAGCTTCGTGAGCGAAACTATAACGGAGCATCATGGCGGCCGAAAGGATCTGGGCAATCGGATTCGCGATTCCTTTGCCTGCGATATCAGGGGCGGTCCCGCCGCTGGGTTCGTACATACCAAATGTACCTTCAGCCAAGCTGGCACTCGGCAGCATACCCAAGGACCCGGTGATCATGGCCATTTCATCACTAAGGATGTCCCCAAACATATTTTCGCAGAGTAATACATCAAATTGTTTGGGGTTACGTACGAGCTGCATGGCTGCATTATCGACATACATGTGGATGAGCTCGACCTCAGGATATTCCTTCGCAATTTGCGTCACGGTTTTGCGCCATTGGACACTATTTTCGAGTACATTAGCCTTGTCTATGGAGTGCAATTTTCGGGCGCGTTTTTGTGCAGCCTTAAACGCGACATGCGTGATTCGCTCGATTTCGGGGGTCGTATAAACCATGGTATCGATGGAGCGAACCCCTTTACCGTCTTCGAGTGGTTCGGATTTTTTGGGTTGGCCAAAGTAGATGCCGCCGGTGAGCTCGCGGATACAAAGGACATTAAAACCACCTTCAATGATGGACTGTTTTAATGGGGACGCATGGGTAAGTCCCTCATAACAGATGGCCGGACGGAGATTGGCGTAGAGCCCGAATAATTTGCGTAGGGGGAGGAGGGCTGCACGTTCGGGCTGTTCATGGGGGGGCAGTTTTTCCCATTTGGGTCCGCCGACTGAGCCGAAAAGGATTGCTTGGGAGGCACGGCAGCTTTCAATCGTAGAGTCGGGAAGAGCCTTCCCGTGGTTATCGATGGCGATCCCGCCGACATCGGCGTGTTTAATATCGAAAGTGAAAGAAAATTTTTGACCGATTTTATCGATTACTTTCAAGGCCTCAGCCATGACTTCAGGTCCGATTCCGTCCCCCGGTAAACAAGCAATTTTGAAATTTGACATAAGGCCAACAGGAATAGCGGGTGTGCAGAAAAATTCAATAGCTTCTTTATTTCCTTAAAAAAAATTCAAGGTGTCGCATGAGCACTATTTTGGAGGGCCAGATAAACCCGGAGCGCAGCGTAAGAGTCATTGGCCGCGTAGAGGATTTGTTTTTCAGTCAGATTTGGGCGGGACCAGTCGGAAGTAGTTGTTTTTTTCGATTTTGAAAGTTTCTGACTAAAGAGCATGGCGATAGCGGTTTTTGCTCCAATGGTATTTTTATGGCCAAGCTGATTGAATGAATGATTAAGGTCGATGATGCCTTGGGGTTCTACCCCAAATTTACGGGTGATAAATTTCAGATCGTCCTTGAGTCCGAATCCGATTTTGAGGATGCCGGGGGATTGAAGCAGCTCAATGATGGCAGGAATAGAATCTTTACAATTCGCCTGGAAAATCCAGGCGTTTTCCAAGGTGGAAAATTGCAGGATATGGGGGCCTTGTGACACCTCGTCTTTCCTGAATGTGGGCCTCGACTCGGTATCAAATCCGATTAAATGGTATTGAGATAATTTTTCTAACGCCCTCTGGGCCTCGTGCGGCCCGGACACGACAGATATGTCCTTGAGGTCCAAGCCACAAAAAGGTTCAAGTATAGCAATTTGCTCTCTGCTTGGGGAGGCGGGTTGTTTTATCATCAAGCAATACTCTATTTTTATCCTGATAAAACAGGAAGTAAAAAATCGCACCCTGATGATTGTCTCGAAAATGACAAAATCAGGTAAAACTAGTAACTCATCTGGTCGAGCTTCACTTTGCCGCGGAAAATGTAATAAACGCTGACTGTGTAGGCGATAACAACGGGTAAACCGATAATCGCCATGAGTAACATGATGCCGAGGGTTTTTTGTGAGGAACAGGCATTATAAATCGTCAATGAGTATTCAGGATTGGGATTACTGTAAACCATGTGAGGAAAATAACCGATTCCAAAAATCACCATCAGAGCAGCAATTGAAAAACAAGAGGACATGAAAGCGAAGAAATCGCGGCCTTTATGAATTTCCCGAGGGATATTGGCAATCGCTAGCATATTCAAGATGGCGATAATGAAGAGTGATGGATTATGTTTAAAAATGTCGACCATGTGTGGGACATAGAGGAGAGTCGCCATCGTGGTGGTAGCGTAACAAATAATAAAGATGATGATAAGTCGGTTCACCCAACCGCGGATTTTTTTCTGGAGGTCACCTTCGGTTTTCATCACTAGATAGATCGATCCATGCATCATGAACAGGGCGACAGTAGTGACTCCCATCATGAGGGCATAAGGATGGAGCATGCTTAAGAAATCCCCGGCATATTCCCCGTCGGCTCCAATAGGGACTCCGTAGGCGAGATTCCCCATGGTCACACCAATGAGGAAACCCAAGAGCAGGCTACCGAGGAAAAAACCGATGTCCCACATTTCCCGCCACCATTTCATGGGTTGTTTACTGCGGAACTCAATAGCGACTGCCCGGAAAATGAGGGCAAAAAGCAAAAGCTTGATAACGATGTAAAACCCAGAGAAAACCGTCGCATAAACAATCGGGAAAGCGGCGAAAAGGGCTCCCGCGCCAGTGACCAGCCAGACTTCATTGCCGTCCCACACCGGGCCGATGGAGTTCAGCGTGATCCGGCGTTCCTGGTCGGTCTTTGTAAAGAGATGCAGGGCACCCACACCAAGATCAAATCCGTCGAGGATGGCGTATCCTGTAAATAACACGCCGACGAGCACGAACCATACTATATTCAGGTCTAAGCCCAGTTCTGTCATTTGTTTTTCTCCGGTAAAGCGAGTTTTCCTGTGGGGATAAGGTCTTTATCATCGGGTCCATGCTGGATCTTTTCATTCAACAAATAGAGGAAAACCATAAAGAGCAGGAAATAAATCAGGACGAACATGATGAGAGAGAAAAGAACGGCTTCTGCTTTGACGGTTTTTGACAGGCCTTCTGATGTTTTCATGAGACCATAAACAATCCAAGGCTGGCGTCCCATTTCGGCGGTGTACCAACCGGCCTGATTAGCTACCTGAGGACCGAGAACGGAGAGGACGAGGATGAATTGGAGCCACTTCCATTTGAAGAGCCAGCCTTTATACCAGGCGAACACCGTAAAAAAGGATAAACCGATCAATCCCATACCGATGGCGATCATGAGATGATAAACTTGGAAGACAGCATTGATTAATTGAGGGCGGCCCCATTCTGGTGATATCGTATCGAAACCTTTCACAGGTGTTTCAAAGTTTTTATGGGCGAGGAAACTCAGGCCACCGGGGATATAAAGACCGTATACTTTTTCAGCTTCCACATCGACCCATCCGAAAATATACATGGGTGTATAGGGTTTCGTTTTGAAGACCCCTTCCATGGCGGCAAGCTTCGCGGGCTGGTACTTCATGACGATATCAGCGGAGCGGCTGCCCGAGTATAACTGGAGAAGGGAGGTGATACAGGCGACGGTCAGGGCGATCTGGAGGGATCTTTTAGCGAATTCCAGATGACGATTCTTTAATATGTAATAGGCACTCAGACTGATCACAAGCCATGCACCCGCCTGCCAACATCCGACCAGTGTATGGAAAAGCCTGTCCATGGATGATGGATTAAAGACCATGGCCCAGAAATCGGTGATTTCAGCCCTTGCGGTTTTTCCTTCACCGACAATACGATATCCTGCCGGGGTCTGCATCCAGCTATTAGCGACAATGATCCAGACAGCACTGAAATGAGCACCTAGACACACCATACAAGTCGAGAAAAAGTGAAACCCGGGTTTTACCTTGTCCCAGCCGAAAACAAGAATAGCCAGAAATCCAGACTCAAGGAAAAAGGCGAAAATCCCTTCTGCCGCCAGCGCGCTGCCAAACACATCGCCGACAAATCGTGAGTAAGTGGCCCAGTTTGTACCGAACTCAAACTCCATAACGATCCCGCTGGCCACGCCGATCGCAAAAATCAGGGCGAAAATTTTCGTCCAAAAACGGGCCATTTGGTGGTAGATATTATTTTTAGTCTTCAGCCAGAGACCCTCTGTAATCACCATGATAACACCTAACCCAATGCTCAAAGGGGGATAGATATAGTGGAAGGAAATAGTGAAGGCGAACTGTATGCGGGAGAGTATTTCGACATCCATTGTGGGTGAATCATGGCCATTCCTTCTTTCCATGGCAAGTTTGAATTTGTGTCGCTGTCGTAAAAAAGAGCTGAAGACTCTTAATTGTGATTTATATATTTAAATCTAGACGGCAAGTAATGGAATGCGTGTTGCATTTTTAACGAATAATGGGATTTGTATGGGATGAAAACCGATCCAAAGCTCAAAAACCGTATATTGGCTGCGTATATTGATTCTTTTAAGGAAAAAGGAGTGCCGCCTGTTTCTGCATATACCTTTTGCAAATCGCTAAAAATTACGGAAAAATCCTTTTACCAAGAGTTTCCATCACTAGAGGCTGTCGAAAAAGTTTATTGGCAGAATATGATTAAAAAAGTCATTGCAGCCATCGAAAGGGGAGGGGAATGGAAACAGTTTACGTCTAAACAACAGCTTTTGGTATTCCTCTATGCCTTTTTTGAGGAAGCTCTGGATCACAGGACCCTGCTACTTGTGCGGATGAGGCAGGTATCACCCATGGAAAAGCCGGCATGTTTTTCGGGGTTTGAATCGGTTTATAAGGATTTTATCAGACGAGTTCTCAAAAAGGGGGTGGAAACCAAAGAAATCGCAGCCCGTGGCAAATTGCAGGCTTTTTATCCCGAGTTATTTTATTTCCATCTCCGTGCGGTAATCGATTTTAACCTCAAAGATGCAAGCGAGGGATATGAAAGGACTGATGCCCTGATCGAGAAGTCTGTGACCTTTATTTTTGATCTCCTGCGGACTTCCGCCATTGAGTCGGGTTTTGATCTAGGTAAAATGTTTATCTCCATGATGCGCCCCGCAAATTGCGCAGATGATCATTCATGAAATCCCAAGACTCAATCCGTAGTTCAAAAGTTTCCAGAATAGCTGCCTTGGCGGGAACCGGTGCCAAAGTGGGGATGAATTATTTAAAGCATTATGGCAAGAAAGCGATTACGGGGAAAGCGGACCGTGAAGAGTTAAACCGTAATAATGCTAAGGATATTTATCAGACATTCAGCCATTTGAAAGGAGGCCCTCTTAAAGTGGCCCAAATGCTGAGTATCGACCAGAATATGCTCCCCGCGGCTTATGCCAAAGAGTTTTCGCAAGCCCAATATTCCGCCCCACCCTTATCATACCCCCTCGTGGTCCGCACCTTCCGCCGTGAATTTGGTAAAGAGCCTTTGGGGATTTTTGATTGTTTTGGTGCTGATGCAGTCAGTGGGGCATCCATCGGCCAAGTACATAAAGCCGGCTTGGGTAAAAAAGAATTTGCCGTGAAAGTGCAGTATCCCGGTGTGGCTGACAGTTTGAAAAGCGATTTGGCAGTGGTCAAACCCTTAGCACTCCAGATCATGGGCCTCAAAGAAGCTGATGTGATCGATTATTTTAATGAAGTGGAAACCCGCTTGCTCGAAGAGACTAATTATGATTTGGAGCTGAAACGTTCCGTAGACCTCTCTAGGCGTTCAGCTTTGGTTAAGAACGTTTGTTTTCCCGAGTATTACCCGGAATTCTCCTCCAAACGTATTCTCTGTATGGATTGGGTCGATGGTATCACGATTGATAAATTTGCCGATGGTGATCCTTCCCAGAATGAACGGGATTTAATCGGCCAAGCCCTTTGGGACTTTTATGACCATCAGGTCAATGTCCTCAGGGAATTCCATGCGGACCCTCATCCGGGGAATTTCCTGGTGCATAAAAATAAACTCTGGGTCTTGGATTTCGGTTGCACAAAATCCCTCGATGATGATTTTTATCAGAAACATTTTATTTTTCTAGATCCCGGCATATTGGATGATCCTGCATTATTCCAAGAGGCTATGAGGAATATGAATATCATCCTGCCCACCGATACTCGTGAGGAAAAGCAGAGATTGATGGATATTTGTGAACGCTCAATCAGGATGCTGGCCCGCCCATTCCATGAGGGGGAGTTCGACTTTGGGGATCCGTCTTATTTAAAGGAAATTTACCAGATGGCAGAGGAAAATGAACGAATAGGGGGAGGGTTTCGTTCTCTGAAAGGTAAAAGAGGATCTGCCCATAGCCTGTATGTGAATCGGACTTATTTCGGGCTCTACAGCCTTTTGGCGAGACTGAAGGCAAAGGTGAAGACTTCCCATCGGGGCCGGCTTTACAAAGAGGCTGTATAATTTAGAAATCTGATGTCTATTTGCAGGGAAATGGCGTTTGGCTTTTTATGGGTAGATTGTGCGTCTGGAGTAAATCTCCTAGACCCACTCACTGGAAATGACAAGAATCACGATGGAATGATATTGATCCCGCGCAAACCAAAAAGGGGTGCGGCTATCAATAAATGGCGGTCATTGGAGAAAATTTCGTCGAATCCATTTTCGGCGGCAGAGGCCAAATGCAAAGCATCGGCAGCCCGGATAAAAGTGTTTGCAGGAGCGGACGCATAAACATTCTCGACACGAGCCACTATTTCCTCCGTGATCGGTAACCACCGGATGACTCCTTGCGTAATATCCATCCTTAGCTGAGCGAGAAATCCCAAGAGTTGGGGATGAGTAGCGTATCCTTCCCGAAACTTCCGATGGCAGACTGAAATTACTTCTGCCTTCCCGTGGAGGGAACAGACCAGTTCGCTCACTGTACCCATATGTTTTTGAACCTCAGCATATCCATCCTCAGCGCATAGGGTTTTGAAAATATAGGCAGAATCGTAATAAACAGACTTCATCGAGCGTCACGATCCTCACCAATCATGTGAGTGGAGTTCTGCCCAGCAGAAAAAGCGCCTGCCTGTAAGATAGCCTCATACTCAGGTAATAATTTGCGGTGACTCAGAGCAGATTGCTCGATTTTTGCAGTTAAGGCAGATCTTGAAAGTTCATGCTCTAACGATGATAATACAATATCCCTCAATGACTTACCTGTCTCGATAGCTCGAATTTTAGTCCTTTTATAGAGGACTTCAGGAATATCAATAGTTGTTTTCATAGATACATATTGCCGTATTTATGCTTTTACGTCAATCCGCATCTTTTTAAGTTTTCTCGCTAAAATTATTATCTACCTCGAACTTTCTTGAATGATTCGAAAACGACTAGTCATCATAAACATTGAATTTCCCCTAGTGGTGAAAAAATAAGTTCAAACCAATAATAAAAACCCGTGCGTCGACTGTATCTTATTTTTGGCTTCTCTCGGAGGTTAAGGGGTGTCAGCACCTTGTAATATCCAAACGTACAGTACTCCTTCAAGTGCTTCCTCTACGGAATATCCCTCTCAACTCAGATAATTGTTATTCCAATATGTCAACCGATAATCCAACTGTAGGATTCAGGTTAAAACCTTTGTTATGACAGGGCACCTTAGATGGGGAGGGCTATCAGGACATGATTGGACAAAGCCTTTGTCTAAGACGTTTGAAAATACTTCTTAGGCCAACCTAAAACGTCCCTGAGAAAATAGAACTAGTGATTAGTTTTGCTTGTTTTTTGAACTCTTGAAAGCGAGTTTTAAGCAATAGAATAAGTGCTTCTGTAAGGAATTGGAGGCGGAGGTCGGAATCGAACCGACTCATAGGGCTTTTGCAGAGCCCGGCCTTCCCACTTGGCAACTCCGCCTTCATAAAAAGCATCGGTGAGGAAATATGGGGCTTGTCGGGTTCGGCATCAAGTCTAATCTCTGAAAATGATGCCGGAAGGGCTCTTAAAAAGCTTTTTTTCTCGCTCTTAGGGTTTTATCAGCGTAGTAAAAAAGATGCTTGGAGAGGGAAGGAATCACCTGTAACAAGCGGAGTAACCATGAAAATATGTGATTTGACCCAGTTTTATTCACCCGATAGCGGGGGGGTAAAACGTTATCTGACTGAAAAACAGGCCTATATTGCCGAGTATACAGCTCATGACCATGTACTGATCGTGCCCGGGGCCACCTCCGGAGTCACCCAAGAAGGACAGACCAGAATCCATACGATCCGTTCCCCCCGGATCACACCGACATCACGTTACCGGATGATGCTTCGGATGAATGAATTGCACCGGATATTGGAGCAGGAAATGCCGGATATTATTGAATTAGGCGATCCCTATCATGTGGCTTGGTCAGCGGTTAAATTTGCGGATATCCATAAGATCCCGGTCGTGGGATTTTATCATAGTAACTTTCCCGAGGCTTATGTCCGGACATTCATGCGGTTTTTTGGTTCTGGAATCGCCCATGCTTCTGAGCGGTATGCACAGAATTACGTATGTAGACTCTATAACCGGATGACAGCGACATTGGTGCCTTCACCCGGGCTCCATCAGTTACTTTCCAGCTGGGGTGTAAAAAAACTCTTTGATGTGGACTTGGGTGTGGACATACAGACTTTTTCTCCTGAGATGGCGCAGCCCGCCCAATTACGCAAAAATCTGGGATTACCCGAATCAACCAAGCTTTTGCTTTATGTGACGAGGTTATCCCGGGAAAAAAATGTCCAGACACTTTTGAATGCTTTTGAGCTTTTGGTGCAGGCTTCAGATCCCCATCTTACGATTCCTGCGCCTCCCGTGACGCAAGGAATCGGGGCGGATCCTGTTCGTCCCGTCATTCGTGATACCCAATCGGGGGCCAAACCCTATCACCTGATTATTGTGGGGGATGGTCCGCTCAAAAAAGCTGTTCAAGCGACAGCTAACCGTACAAAGGCCCTCACCCATTTGCCCTATATCTCGGATAAGTCTAAGCTGGCTACCCTTTATGCGAGTGTCGATCTTTTTGTCCATCCCGGTGTGCTGGAAACATTTGGCCTCGCGGCATTAGAAGCGCAGAGCTGTGGCACCCCGGTATGCGGAATCAAGGGCAGCCGTTTAGACAGGATTATTTTCACCGGCCTGAAATTCTGGGCGAGTATGAATAGTCCAGAGAATCTGGCGAATGCCATCCAGCAAATGTGTTTCTTGGATTTGAAGGCAATGGGTCAGGAAGCGCGTAAGGCGGTTGTCGAGAAATACTCTTGGCCATCGGTTTTTGACAAGCTTTTCAGTATCTATGCCGAGTTAACCGGGAAAAAATGATTTGTTCGACCCGCTAGGCAAGGTCTTGATCTCTTCGCGTATCTTTGTAAAGTGAAGGCATGTCACTGGTTTCCCGTCATTTGATTTTCGCTGAAAGTAAAAAGTCCATCTTACCTTCTACATTGTCTAACGCCCTCTTGATCTATAACAAAGTCGGCACCCCCGACTGGGTCAAAGAGAGCATTCAAGAGCTTGTCCATGATCATAACTGGAAAGAACTCAATGACCGTTTCTATAAACAAATGTCATTTGGTACTGGGGGGATCCGTGGCCGGACAATCGGGAATACAATTACATCTACTGAAGAGGGAATCCCCACGGAGCTCGGTCGCCCGCAGCACCCGGCCGTCGGTACGAATACGATGAATGAGTATAATTTGATCCGTGCCGTAAAAGGACTCTGCCGCTACGTTCTCAAAAATTTCCAGCCCACTCCCGAATGCCCTCGTCCACGAATGGTTTTCGCCCATGATACCCGCCATTTTTCACGTGAATTTGCAGAGATGGCCGCCCGTGTCGTCCAAAGAATGGGAGTCGATGTCTCGCTTTTTGAGAGTGAACGTTCCACTCCAGAACTCTCCTTCGCCCTCAGGCATTTGAATGCCCATGCAGGTGGGGTCATCACGGCTAGTCATAATCCGGCCCATGATAATGGATTTAAAGTCTATTATTCGGATGGTGCCCAAATCGTCGATCCCCATGCATCCGGGATTATCGATGAAGTCAATGCCGGCTCGGATCAGCCGACTGAAGAAGGGGCGATGGTCACCCCCGGAGAGTACGCGGTCCTGGGTGCAGAGATAGATGACTTATACGTTCAAAAACTGCTCACCCTCTTGCTTGATGCACCGATGGTCCAGTCGCAGCAGGCGAATTTAAAAATCGTCTATTCACCCCTGCATGGGACTGGGGTGAAATTAATCCCGCGTATTTTGAGTGAGCTGGGTTTTAGCCATAGCCTTGTGGAGGCTCAATCATCAGCCGATGGGCGTTTCCCCACGGTTTCTACTCCGAACCCAGAATATCCAGCGAGCTTAAAGATGGCCATCGAGCAGGCAGAGTCCCTCGGAGCTGATTTGGTAGTGGCCACGGATCCGGATACCGATCGTATGGGGGCTGCCGCCCGGGATTCACAAGGGGAGCTTGTTTTATTAAGCGGGAATCAGATTGCCTCCTTAATCGCCTTTTACCGGACTCATAAACTAACGGAGCAAGGCGTTATCAATGGGAATAATGCCAAAGACCATGCGGCCCTGATCAAAACCGTAGTGACCACTGACTTACTGAAATCGATCGCCACCCACTTTGGTGTTAAAATCGTGGAGACACTCACGGGCTTTAAATACATAGCGGAGAAGCTGGGTGACTATGAGCAAATTGTTCTTGATGCCAAAAAGATGACAACGGCGGAATACTCCGCACTCAATGAGCGGGCGAAACGCGACTTACTCCTGAAATACAGCACATATTATATCTTTGGGGGAGAGGAAAGTTACGGTTACAGTGCCTCGGACTTTGTCCGGGATAAGGATGCGAATGCCGCTGTCCTGATGTTTTGTGAAACAGCTGCTTTTGCTAAAGCACAGGGATTAACCCTGGTGCAAATGCTCGATGATATCTACATGCGTTTGGGATTTTTCTCGGAGATACTGGGACAAATCACCCTGGAAGGTGCTGAAGGGGCCCAGAAGATTAAAAGGTTACTCGCCTCTTATGCGGAAAATCAACCGGCTGAGCTCGCTGGGAGAAAGATAGTGAAAGTCCAGCGTTTTGACCAAGAGGATATGCATGATGTGGACGGCAAATTGCTCCCCAAAGAATTAATGTATTTATACCATTTTGAAGATGGTGGACGCGTGGCCGTGCGGGGGTCAGGCACAGAACCTAAAGTCAAATATTACCTCTTTGCCCAAAAGTTACCCAGAGCCGGTGGGGTCTTTACAGTCGCAGAGCTGGCTTTGGCTAAATCCACTACAGACACCTTGCTCAAAGAGTCTTGGAAGGTTATTGAGCAAAATGCGCAAGAACGAATGGCCTAACCGATGATTATTTGAGGGTTTCTTCCAATTGCGCTGTCAGGCTTTTCTGGTCGATTTTTGGCCCGATAAATACAAGTTGTGAAAAGGGTTCTTCCCCGGCGAGCCATTCCTTGTCCCAATACATGGAGAAACGGTTGTTTACCCCGTGGAAAATGGCTTTTCTCTTTTCATCGGCAACAAAGATAATTCCTTTGCTCCGGATCACCCGTCCTTTCTCGCTAATGGATTGTACCCATGTCTCAAACTTCACCAGGTTAAATGGTTTTTTTGTCGTATAACTGAATGAAATGATATCCGTGTCATGGTGGTGGTGGGACTCATTCAGAAGGTCAGGTTCCAGTTGGAGCTTTTGATTCACGTCAAATACACCGACATCCAAAACCTCCTTGAGGGGGATGACGCCGTTTTGTGTTTTGAGGATGCGGGCAAAAGGATTAAGTTCGCGCAATTTGCGTTCAAGGGTGAGGATATCCGACATCGGGACAAGGTCTGTTTTATTAATAACGAGGAAGTCGCCGAGGCGCACTTGGTCTTCCACGGTGGCGCTGACATCAAATTGTTTTTGAAAATTTTCGGCATCCACGAGTGTGATGATCGAATCCAAGCGGACGATTTTCTGGAGCTCGGGAATATTAAAGAATGTCTGGGCTACGGGGCCGGGATTAGCCAGCCCAGTGGTTTCGATAATGATATAGTCGAGTTGATTTTTCCGTTCAAAGAGTTTGCGTATGGATTTAACGAGGTCGGTGCGGACAGTGCAGCATATACAGCCGTTATTCATTTCGAGGACTTCTTCGTCCCCTTTTTCGATCAAGGCATTATCGATGTTGATCGCCCCAAATTCATTAATAATCAATCCGATTTTATAACCGTGTTTTTCTTTCAGGATATAATTCAGGGTCGTTGTTTTTCCGGCTCCGAGGAAACCGGTAAGGATGGAAATGGGGGTGATTTTGTATGTGGATACTTCGGGCATAAGATTATTTGGTTAAATTAACATTCCAGACGCGTAATGATCCCCTTTCGCCACCTGCGGCGATTTGTTTGCCATCAGGGCTCCAAGCCATGGATTGCAGGGGATCGTCATCCAAGGCGCGTATGGCGACGAAGTTTTTGATTGATTGGCTGTAAAGCTCGATATGTCCCGCAGACGTGCCTACGGCGAGGAGAAGGGGTTCTTTCGGGTGATAAGCCATCGTAGCAATTTGCCCCGCTACCGTTTCGAACATTTCGGGGGTGGACCCCGAGGGGCCAGTCCCTTTAAAGTCCCAAATCGTGACATTATTCAGGTTTGCAGAGGCCAAATAGCGGCTCTGGGGATTCCATGCGATGGATTGGATTTTGACGGCGTAACCGCTCATGTGCAGGTCTTCGACCTTTTGTTTAATCGGCCAGATATGGAGGGATGAGTCTTGGTTACCTGAAGCGATCCATTTTCCGCTAGGACTCCAGCGGATGGTCAGGAGGGAGCCTTTATAGGCTAAGGGGGTCATGGAGGCGAGGTCACTAATATCCCAGAGGGAGATACCACCGTAACTAGCGACCGCCAGCTCGGGTTTGCCGTGATTCCAGTCGAGTCCCGCGATCGTGCCGCCATGCTCGGGCGATGTAAAAATAAGTGTGCCGTCGGATTTCCAGATATAAACTTTTTTCGCTGCGCTGGTGGCGAGGTATTCCCCGCAAGCCGACCATGCCCCGTGCTCGACCCATGCTCCGGCATGGTCGAGGTCTTGGACTTTACTGAAATCGTCGAGGGAATAAATGGCTGCCTTTTTATTATCATATCCGATGGCGAGCAAATTGCGCACAGGATTCGTGTTATTCCAGAAAGTCCCGGCTGCCGCCCCGGGGAGGGCGGATATTTTTTTGCCGGTCTGCGCCTCATGGATGAGTGTATCCCCATCCACGGGAGAGGAGCAAAGTAAACGGTTATCGAAACTATAAGACATGGCGATGACACAGGCGTCGAATCGGGTTTCAAAAACGGGAGTGTATTTTTTTGCAATCTCTGCTGTATCGATCTGTTTGGGCATGGCGGGATTTTTTAGAGGTAGGGTTTAAATAAGACAGGCTTTGAATTCCTTATTCAGGGATTCACGGTTGAGATTCCGCCCGATAAAGACGAGTTGATTGCGGCGGGGGCGTGATCCCCAGGGTTTATCAGGTTGCCCGTCGAAGATCATGTGGACTGCTTGGAAGACAAATTGGTTAGGTTCACCCTCGATACTGACGATGCCTTTCATCCGGAAAATATCAGCTCCTTTATCCCGGAGCAATTTGCTCAACCATTGGTTGAATTTATCCGGGTTCAAATCCCCCGGAGTATCGATCCCGACGGAAGAAATGGAGTGATCATGCTCGTGGGGGGTGGAGAATTCTTCAAAAAATTCTGCATTCACCGTTTGCCCGTCTTTGACGAGTTTCATTTTGAATTCTTGTGGTCCGTGCTGGGTGACCATGCCATAACTCCCGCTTGTTTCGATGGTCAAAGGGAATTTAGCCCCGGTTTCCCCCACGGATAATGAGAATAACTTGAGTCCGGGGGTAATGGCTTCACCGGGAGCCTTCACCTCCGGTTTTGTCGTAAAGAGTTCTTCGGCTTGATGCTCCATGTGGTGGAATTCGTGGTGCGAGCAATTTGCCGTGGGGATGAAGGTCATTTGCATGGAGGGGTCCGGACCGGAATCGAGGGATAATTCATAATGACCGGCCTCAAGCTGGTAGAGTCCGCCCCACTCGAAGGGTTTTTCCTCTTGAAGGAAATGAGGGTCGAGTTCGAGGGTTTTATTTAAGTCAAAGGCACGGATATTGAGTAATTTACCTACCTCGATCTCCGCATTTTGAGTCCGGTGGATCGTGACAAACCGGTTCATGGCATGGATCCGTTTTTCTAAGGCTACCAATTGTTCTTCCGGTACGAGGTCAGTTTTATTCAAGAGTAGGACATCGGCAAAAGCAATTTGCTTCCGGCATTGGTCGTTATCGTCGATGTGCTGGAGGACGTGTTTGGCATCGACGACGGTGATAATGGCATCGACTTGGAAATTATCCTTCATCTCGTTATCGATAAAAAATGTCTGTACGACCGGGGCCGGATCGGCCAAACCCGTGGTCTCAATCATGATATGGTCAAATTTATCTTTCCTTTTCATTAACCTCCCGAGAATCCGGATCAGGTCACCACGCACCGTACAGCAGATGCAGCCGTTATTCATTTCAAAGAGTTCTTCATCAGCACTCACGACCAGTTCATTATCGATACCGATCTCGCCAAATTCATTTTCGATTACAGCGATTCTTTTGCCGTGTTTCGTGGTGAGGATGCGGTTGAGCAGGGTGGTCTTGCCTGCGCCTAGAAATCCTGTAATGACGGTGACGGGTATTGGATTGGTCATATCGGACATAATTCAAGTGCTCCAGTAGGTGAAATTTGAGTACTAATTTGGTTATTTTTTATCGAAATGCAAGCCCGCTCATAGGAAGGGATGAATTTATTGTTTGTCGATTTTAGGAGGAGCAGTTACTTTGTGTGTATGTCAGGCCAGAAAACTATTCCCGAAATCCAGGTGGAAATTGTCGATAATTACTCGTTTTTCGATGATTGGATGGATAAGTATGCACAAATTATCGAAGAAGGTAAAAAATTAACCCCTTTTCCGGAGGAATACCGGAATGATCAATTTAAGGTGCAAGGGTGTGTCTCGCAAGTCTGGCTCCATTCCGAGTTAAAAGAAGGGAAGGTTTTTTTTCATGCGGACAGTGATGCCATCATCACCAAGGGGCTTATTGCGCTTTTATTACAAGTTTATTCCGGACAGTCACCAGCGGATATCGTGCAAAATCCCCCGGTTTTCCTTGAGAAGATGGAGCTGGGGAAACATCTTTCACCCAATAGGTCAAACGGCCTAGTCTCCATGGTGCGGGATATCCGTAACTACGCCACAGCTTATGTCCAGATGTCAGAGGCCGGGAGCCGGATGTAAGTATTTTGACAGATTGGTATTTAGC
>JAWXBN010000099.1 GCA_034440155.1 Verrucomicrobiota bacterium
GCCCACCCCCTGCCTTCACAAGGTGCGGGAGAGCCTGTTCACACAGATGACTTTATACAATTTCGTCCGTCATCATCTGAGGGAGTGGCTCAGAAACCTGAAGTGCCCCCCGTCAAACAGGAGTCTTTTGAACTGCAGCTCGGTAAACACATCATCCCCGCTGTCGGGATCATTGTTTTGCTCACGGCTCTCGTTTTTGCCGGGAGTTATGTTTACAAGAATATTATCCATACCATCGGCCCCCTCGGTAAAGTGCTGGCCATGTACCTCCTCAGTGGAGGCCTTTTTGGATTGGGTGTGTGGCTGGAGAAAAAATACGAGATGGTGCAAAACTATGCCCGGCTCCTGATCGGGGGTGCGTGTGCGGCGGCCTACTATACGACTTATGCGGCCCATTACGTGGAGAACCTGCGTGTCATTGACAGTCCGGTGGTGGGCGGGCTCTTGCTCCTGGCGGCGGCAGGATTTATGATTTGGCAGGCGGCCCGGCGCGAATCAGAGACATTGGCCATCGTTGCGATTCTTTTGGGTTTTTATACGTCATCGATGAATGATATCCGGCTTTTCACCTTGTTATCGAATTTAATCCTGACCGGGGCAGCTGTCGGATTTATCCTGCGTTACAGTTGGTCGCGGTTATCGGTGCTGGGTGTTATTGGGGCATTCGGTAGCTATTTTTACTGGCGTTTTTTTGCGGCCCCATTCCCGTGGTCTGGTTCTTCGCCTCTGGGATTTGAGGATTTTATTCTAGGGATCGCATTTCTTACTTGTTACTGGTTTCTTTTCCTGTGTGCGGGTTTAAAGAAACTTGTTTGTCCGGACGACACGGCTGCACCTTCCCCGGCATTTTTAACGCTTAATAATGCTGCATATCTTGGTTTGGTGTATTTGAGTTGCCTCGGGGGATACAGCCATTACTTCTGGATATTTGCGGTGACATTTGGAGTGGTCTTGATTGGCTTGAGTTTCTTGATCCGTTTCCGTTTACCTGGGAATGAGGAGCTCGAGGAGCTTTTTCTGGCGAAAGGTACTGGGGTATTCACATTAGGTCTCGTCGACCGTTTATCAGGCCCGTCCCTTTCCTTTACCTTGGCTATCGAGAGTACGGTGCTCTTGATCTATTCTTCAAGCCGGAGAATGGGGGTTTCCCGGTTCTTTTCGTATCTTCTGGCTTTCGGAGCGATTGTTTATGGGATCGAAAAGATCAAGCATGCGGAATATATCTTTGGAGGGGCATTAACCGCGGTGCTTCTTTATAATGCATGGTGGGCCTCGCGCACATACGGGAAAGAATTATCCCAGAAGGAAGGATCAATCTTTCAGAACCTCTCCCTTGGCGGGATTTATTTCACGTTCCTTTCTGCGCTCGCCGTTTGGATGACCCTTCGTGGTGGGCTGGACATGATATGGTTGGCCCCCGCTCTCGCAGTAGGTGCTATCGTTTATGTGTTACTGAGCCATTCTTTATTCACGCGGGAGATTTCTTTCGGTAGTCATTTTCTGCTCTTTATTTCATTGGCCACATGGGCGGTGGATTATTTGGACCACCCAGTAAATATGATTCCTTGGTGGAATCCACTGGTCCTCATCCTGATTACATTAGGGTTATGCCGGTACTGGCAGTTAAACCGCCCGGAAGAACAAGTTTCCGGGGCTGGCTGGCAAGTTATATTCAGCATCTATGCTCTGGGATTTATCGGGGTGGCTTATTTCGGGTTTGCCCCACATTTTTCGCAGGGGACATGGATGGCTCTCTGTGCGGTGATCGGGGTATTCTTATTAGCTTATAGCCTATTGACCCGGCTCTGGCCACTCGCGGTTTTTTCCCAGATTTTTATCGCCGTGTCAGTGCTCAAATTCCTTTTTCTCATCGACCAGGGACATCCCCCCTTTTGGTTGGCCCTTGTCCCGCTTGTGCTCGTCGCTGCGACTGGCCTGTCCCTCCAAATGTATTTTGCCGCGGACCAGGATAAATTCTCCGGAAAAGTCGGTGGCGGGATCAGTTTGATTTACAAGGGAGTCGCTGGTTTGATGGCTATTTGCTGGATTTTCGAGTATATCGATCGGCCATTCCAGACACTGGTTTTTCTGGTGCTCGCGGCATTGTCCATGGCCTTGGCACAGTGGCTCAAGCGCCAGTTCCTTTTTGGTTATGGATTTTTATTAGGCATGATTGGTCTGCTTATTTATACTTTTTATATCGGACACCCTGCGGCGGCGGATCTATTAAATCTAACGGCGCTCATTGTTTTTCTGGGGCAATTTGAACTGTCTAAACGCCTCGGGTGGGAACAGCCTAAATGGAGGCCCCTGATGATCATGTCAGTGCTAGCGGGACTCTTATGTGTGTGGCAGAAATGGCTTTACCATGTCATCGCCGTCAATGAGTGGGCGAGCATGACCACGGTCTTTTGGTCCGCCTTGGCATTTGTCGTTTTTTCAGCAGGAATGCTTTGCAAGGAACGTGTTTACCGTTTGTCCGGCCTAGCAATCATGGCCTGTGCCCTCGCTCGGGCCCTTTTTGTGGATATTTGGGGCATGGGTGATATCTTCCGGATATTCAGCCTGATCGCCCTCGCTGTGGTTCTCTTGGCCGTCGGATTTATCTATAACCGTTATCAGGATAAGATCAAAGAGTGGCTCTAGAAGGGGAGGAGGGTGAGGGCCAGCAGGGCCGCTCGCCCTACACGCAGAGTTCGCGAAGGAACGTAAAGTCTTTTTGATTGGAGGGCGGTGCTTCTGCGCCGTCTTTTTTGATCAAATGCCCTTTTTTGTCTTTGCTCGGCCGCGCAATTTGTCCAGAGTCTGCGGGTATCCCCCCCCCCTTATGAAACAAATCCCTGCAACTATTCCCCTCTGGTCGAGTTCGCCTGAAATACGGCTGGAACTTTACCTGCCGACTAAACCTGTAGCGATGCCCGTGCCCTTGGTGATCGTGTGCCCGGGCGGGTGTTACGGGTTCATCTCGGAGACTGAGGCGAAACCAATTGCCACGAGACTCAATGAAGATGGTTATGCCGCCGCCGTACTTTATTACCGGGTGGCTCCCCATGGTTTTCCGGCACCCTACTCGGATGCCTGTCGAGCAGTACGCCTGATGCGGTCGCGGGCGGAGGAATGGAATCTGGACCCGGGGAAAATCGCATTAATGGGATTCAGTGCCGGTGGCCATTTATCCGCGCTCGTGGGCACATCCCCGGAGCTCTACCTGGACCCGGCAGATGATCTGGCCGGGAAAGTCAGTGCACGCCCGGACGGGATCATCCTTTGTTACCCGGTCATCTCCATGACGGAATTTGCCAATGAACTCTCCGTGCGCAATTTGCTCGGGGAAGACGTTTCCATGGACAAACGTCGGTTATTCTCCCTCGATAAAAGGGTGACACGTCAGACCCCACCGGTTTTTCTCTGGCACACCGCCAAGGATGATCCGGTTCCTCCCGAGAATAGCCTGACCTTTGCCGCCGCCTGCGTCGCGCATGAGGTGCCTCTGGAGCTCCATATTTTCCCCGGTGGTTACCACGGGATGAATCTCGCCCTCGAGGACTCCCCTATCGCCCAGTGGTCCGCCCTTTTGATCAAGTGGCTCGGACAATGGGCAAAGCGGTAATTTTCAAACCTCAGATAAATGGCGCGGGGTGAGCGGGTACACTTTTCCTTTGGAGTAATTTGCATCATACAGCGCGCGGAGATTCACAAAGGAAAAACCTGTCGAGCGGTGTGTAGGGCGACCGGCGCGGTGGCCACGGATCGGGCGGGCGGGCGCGTCCCCACCCGGAGGAATCA
>JAWXBN010000100.1 GCA_034440155.1 Verrucomicrobiota bacterium
ACGTGCCGCAGGCTCTGCAGCGCTTTGGTGAAGCGAAACACCTTGGTAAGATTGTGATCACGATCGCGCCGCAAGAGCGTCCGCTGGAGTGTTCAACGGTGCCATGAGCAAATTGGGATGGCGCAAGAACCTAACTTTTAAAGGAATGTAGAGAACGGAGGATGCGGGAGCATTCTCCGTTCTTTGCATTCAGGGGTTGAACAACGGCAGGGGGGGGGGAATGCTTTTAAAATAGGCCTGCGGACTCGAGTTCATTCAGGCGCTTATTATCGTGTTCATCGACGATTTCTTTGATATTGGGGAGTTCGACAAGGATCGTGAGGCACATGGCGGGGATTTCGTCGGTGCCGGGGAAACTCGTAGTTTCTATGGCGTGACGGTCTTTGGTGAGGTAGGCCCAGGCAAAGTCTTCCCCGTTGGAAATCCGGAATGAATAACTGGTGTCGGATGCTATTTCTTCAACAGACGTAATGATCTTGGTGGCACCCTCAGCGACATCGGGCAGGACTTGCTCGACCTGGTCGAATCTCCCCAGCCAAAGTCCCACAATGTCGGATATGACGGCCTCGGTCAGGGGATGGGCGAAAATAGCGACGTAACCGCGGTGATCTAAATTTGACATGTCAGATATTCATCCAGATTTAAGAAAAGATTACCAATGTTATTTTGTGGTGGGTCATGACGGGCCATGATCGGCGGAAGCCAGTTTAAATTCATTTTTTAGCCGGACTATACTGTCCGGGAGAATTTTGCAGCCTGGTTTTTCTGGAGGTATTCATCAAAGGGCATGCAGATATTACGGATGAGTAGGCGGCCCATCGGGGTGACGCGCAATTTGTCCTGATCCCAGTCGAGCAGACCATCCGCCCGCATCTCGCCAAGTGCATCAAAAGCTGGGGCGAAATATTTCTGGAAATCGATCCCGAACTCCGCAGAGATCTGTGTAAAGGAAAGTTC
Organism: Verrucomicrobiota bacterium; assembly: GCA_034440155.1. Lineage (NCBI taxonomy): Bacteria > Pseudomonadati > Verrucomicrobiota > Verrucomicrobiota bacterium. The sequence continues at coordinate 958 of JAWXBN010000100.1, forward strand.
ATAATGGCACAGGAGATTCATGATGAGGGTATGCCTGAGGTAATCCTCGTCAGTGAGTAAAATACCGCGTTGGGTAGCCATGCCTGTGAGAGCGATTTGTTTTTCGTAATCGTGGATATTCTTGAGGTTTTGTGAATAGGAGCGTCCGATCTGGCTGATGGATGACACCCCGAAAGCGAAGAGGTCACAGCCTTTGTGGGTGGTGTAACCCTGGAAATTCCGGTACAGTGTGCCCGCGTCCTGGGCTAGGCACATGGGATCATCGGGTTTAGCAAAATGATCCATGCCGATATAACGGTATCCGCCTTCTGTAAATTTACCAATCGCCATCCGGAGAATCTCAAGCTTTACCTCGGGCGAGGGGAGGGCCTCCGCTTTGATGGCCTTTTGGTGTTTAATCATCTCGGGCAGGTAAGCGAAGTTAAAGAGTGCAATACGGTCAGGGTCCAGGGTGAGGACTTTGTCCACAGTGGACTCGAAGCTGGAAACACTCTGGTAGGGTAGTCCGTAGATGAGGTCGACGGATACACTTTTAAAGCCACGTTCACGCCCTTCATCGATTACCCGTTTGGTCATGTCGTAGGGCTGGATACGGTTGACGGCCTTTTGGACTGCGGGGTCAAAGTCCTGGAGTCCCATCGAGAGTCGGTTAAATCCCGCTTTGCCCAGGGCGTCCATGTGTGCGGTGCTTGTTTCCCGGGGATCGACCTCGAGCCCGATTTCGGCATTTTCAGAAAAGTTAAAACGTTTCCGGATCCCTTCCCACAGGAAAGCAAGTTGCTCAGGGTCAAAAAAAGTGGGGGTACCACCTCCCCAGTGGAGCTGCTCGACCTTACGTCCCGGCGCAATTTGCGCGGCGATCGTATCCATTTCCTTAAAGAGCCAGTCGATATAAGGGACTGGGCGTTTACGGTCGGCGGTAAAGGTGACATTACACCCGCAGAAAAAGCAGACGGACTCGCAGAAGGGCAGGTGGAAATACAGGGAAAGGGGTTTGTCCGGATGGGCGGCATTTTCACGGGCGATTTCAGACCGGAGCTGGGTTTCGGTAAAGTCCGGGGTGAATTGGGGCGCAGTGGGATAACTGGTGTACCGGGGCCCGGCCTTATCGTATTTCGCGATGATGCCCGCATCTACGATGGGAATAACGGCTTTATTCATAACGCCAAGCTTTGATCGTGTCGATAAATGCCCGGGCATTTTCCACAGGGGTGTCAGGCAGGATCCCATGGCCGAGATTGGCGATGTAACCGGGGTTTTTGTGTTGCAAAAGCATTTTGCGCGTGCGGTCCTGGATAATCGACGGAGGACAATAAAGGATAGACGGATCGAGGTTACCTTGGATCGCGACATGCATACCGGCATTCCTCCGGGCTTCCTGCAAGGGGGTGCGCCAATCGATAGAAAGGACATCGGCCCCGGTGTAGCTGAGGCTTTCGATCAGGTGGTGCGAGTTTTTGACATACAGAATGATGGGAACGGAGTGTTTTTGTTGAACCATGGAGATGGTTTTCTGGATCGAGCCCGCGACATATTGGTCAAAGTCACGGCGGCTGAGAATACCCGCCCAAGTGTCGAAAATCTGAACAGCACCTGCCCCGGCTTCGATCTGGGCGATGAGATGCTCGGCCACGGCCTCCGCGAGGCGGTCGAGGATCCGGGTGAATTCACTGGGTTGCGTGCGCATGAGCTTGCGGATGGCGAGGAATTCACGGCTGGTTTTCCCTTCGATAGCGTAAGCAGCTAGGGTAAAGGGGGCTCCGGCAAACCCGAGCACCGGTATATTACGGGGATTAAGTTCTTTCGTCACCATGCGGATGGATTCACCGACGTAAGAGAGGCTTTCAGCAATTTGCCCGTGGGCGAGGGGCACGAAGTCGGAAGCTTGGTTAATCGTGCGGGACAGGCGTGGGCCGGCGTGCTCCTCGAAAGTGACTTCCAGGCCGAGGGCCTCTAAGACCACGAGAATGTCCGAAAAGATGACGGCGGCGTCTACCCCGAGGATATCGACGGGCTGTAAGGTGACCTCCGCGGCGAGCTCAGGCGTACGGCAGAGGGTGAGGAAGTCCACTTTAGAACGGATTGCCCGGTATTCAGGCAGGTAACGTCCGGCTTGTCTCATCATCCAGACGGGGGGGCGCTCGACCTGCTCGATGCGGCATGCTTTTATAAAAAGAGAATTCTTAATCGATTTATTCACATCACAACGTTATCATTTTCGGCTCAATGGACAATCCACAAATTCAAAAAGCCGTCATAAACCCTGACGGACGCCAATATCCCCTCTGGGCGGAGTCTTGGTGGGTGCAGGAATTCCTTGGCGGACATAAGGAGGTTTATCGCCGGGGATATGATTTCGCGCCCCCGGGATCAGAGGCGGGAGTCACGCCAGAAAAACTTTCGGAAGGCCGCAGTCTTACCCAGCTGCGCGAGCGGGTGGATGGATTAAGCGATCTCTTTACGAAAGAACGGGTGGAAGGTTTTGGACAATATGCCCGTGACCGCAAATTGCTCCAGGCGTATGGTTTATTTTATTTTCCCCAGACATTTATCCGGACCCGGATGGTTTTATCGGAAATAGTAAAATCCGGGAAATGGGTGGCGCCCACGGAGAAGATCTCGATCCTAGATTGTGGGGCGGGAACGGGTGCGGCGGGGCTGTCAGCGGCCGATTTCCTTAATCAAACGGGTGCGCGGGATATTTTCCTCCACGCGATCGATGACTCCATCCAGAGTATGAAACTCATCCAGGAATTCGTCAGCGGTACCCGCAAAGACTGGAGGGGGCCCTCAGTAAAGACGACGGTAGCGGATTTGTCTTTGCCGGAGCAATTTGCGCGGCATGGGCGGCGGAAGTATGATGTGGTGATCGCTAGTTTTGTCATGAATGAGATTTATCAAGGTGGGGAACCTCAAAAGGCGCTGGAATGGTGCCGCAATTTGCTCCGGCTGGTATCCCCAAACGGGGTATTACTCCTGATGGAGCCAGCACTCAAAGAGTCTGCTGAAAGGATCGAATGGATCCGGGATCAATTTGCCCTGGAAGGTGTCGGAATATTAGGGCCCTGCCTGCACCGGGACAAGTGCCCGCTACTCTCCGAGGGGAAATACCACTGTCACGAAGTGAGGACATGGAAACCGCCCGAATCCCTCCAGCTCATTAACCGGAAGCTCAAACGTTCTGTCGAACAAACCCTGAAATTCAGCTTCTTAGCCCTGCAACCCGGGCAAATTGCGCGGGAAAAAGGGGGATTCGAACATTCTTTCCGGATGATTTCTCCTTGGGCACGGGGGAAAGGAAAATGGTTCACGACAGGATGTAATGATCAGGGGGTAAAGGCTATTTACGAAATCCAATCGAGGGATTTACCTGAAAAACCTGAAAAGCAATTTGCTCGTATTGAGCGTGGAGACATTGTTTGCCTCACCGCAGAAGGGGTGGAGCGTAAAGGGGATATCTACAGGATTGAGAATATCGAAGCGATGAAGATCATCAAACCCTGAGCAAAAGGTTCTGGCTCCAAAAAACTAGGGAATATTCTTTTTTTCTATGATATTGATAAAGACTTTTGCCCGGTAATCATCGTTCTTATCCGTGGGCACAACGGCATTTGGGAGATTAATCCAAGTCTCGAAGATATAATCGCCGGGTTTCGTAATCAGCGAAAGGTCGACAGGAACTGTGTCTATGTGTTGGCTACTTTTCCAGGATGAGGTCATGACTTTGATTTTCTTCTTATTCGGTTCAGCTCTCATCAAGGCGATTTCAAACCGGGGATCTAATCCGGATACGAGGGGTTTGACCGGAGCGTCAATGGTTCGTACACGGGCGAGGCGAACCGTGATTTTAGAGGGGTCGAACCATAATACCTGATACTTTGAGGGGAGTCCTGTGATCATATCCGGACTAAGCTCGATAGGGTTACTGCCTTCCTTCATTTTGTCGCCATCGACTTGAATAGCCCACTCACGGTTTTTGGCCAGAACGATATTTCGGGGGGTACGGACCATGAATTCCACAATGGGACTGGTAATATTATCGACGTAGATATTATCTTCGAGGTTGAGGACTTTGACGGATGCTTGTTGGGAAATGATCATCTCCTGTTTACCAAAGAGCCTGTCGCTAATAGTGCCGATATTATATGAGCCGACGGAGGCGAGGATCACGGCTAATATCCATAAGGCAGGGGAGAGGACGGAAATCCGGCGTGAGGACTCGGATTCTTTGGAGATAAAAATCTTAGTGAGGGCGATCCGGAGCTCTTCAACGGTTCCTGACGGGAGAATGTGGCACAGGCCTTCTTTGAACCAAGTGATACTCCCGCGTTCCTCCGAGACGACGAGGACATCGGCGTCGCATCTCTCGGACAAACCTAAGGCGGCCAAATGCCGTGTGCCCCATTCATCATGATCCTGGATCCTGTCAGACAGGGGGAGGACAGCCCCGACATGCATAATGCGGTTTGCAGTCAGGATGATGGCCCCGTCGTGGCGTGGGCTTTCCGGATTAAATAAGGAAACACAAAGGGACTTCGTGAATTTTGCGTCATACATTTCCCCGCCGACGATGAGGTCTTCGAGGGAGTCATTATGGGAGAGCACCATGATGGCCCCTTCCCTGCGGGATTTGAGTTCGATTAAGGAGTGGGTGATCTCTTGGATCAGCTCGGGGGTCTGGGATTTCCCCCGGTGTAAAATATTTTGGATGCTGATCCTCTGGATAATGACTTTTAATTCAGGCAAGGCTTGTATGAGGGATATAATCAGGAAAGGAACGGCGATAGCCATACTGATAAAGGAGGCCAAAGGTAATCCCAAGAGGGTGAAAACAATGACGACGAAAAGCAGTGAGAGAAAGGAAGCCGAAATATAAAGAAACCGTTTATTCGTCACAGCAAGGCCCATCAGTAGTCGCAAGACAACTGTGCAAACAGCGATATCGATGAGATGGAGCCAGAGATTTGACATGATCAGATGCCTTCAGGGAAAGGCTCTTACTTTTGTATCCTATCAAGCACAGGAAAACAATAGGAGTTTCATCCAAAGATCATGTTTTTTTGGGTCTTGGCGGTTGTGTAGGTTTCAGGCAGGTTACACCCTGATGAAATCCCCCATTTTGATTACTTGTGCCGTTCCGGATGAATTAGCCTTTTTTGTCGGGCGTTTAAGCGGTCGTAAACAAATATTAGTAGGTAAAAGAAAGCTGATCCAAGGGCAATTAATAGGGGTCAAGAAAACCTTGGACATCTATATCCTATTCACAGGGATGGGTGGGGAGGTTGCTGGAGAAGCTTTAATCCGAATTTTGCAGGAGATTCAGCCAGGAACCGTGATTATCAGTGGTACAGCCGGGGGATTGACTAAAGGGATCAAGACCGGGGATCTGTTTATTGCCCAAAATTATGGGGAGGAGGGACTTCGGGCTGGATTCAGTAACAGGCTGGACCTTGTCGCATTACCGGGAAAGGTCTGGAGGGAAACTCTCGTGACGGTGGAAACTGTGACATCAGGGAGAGATGCTAAGACAATGCTTCACGAGAAAACGGGCGCGGGCGCTGTCGATATGGAAAGTTCTTTTCTCGCTCGGATAACCGGGGAGCGGGGGATCCCCTCGATTGTTATCCGTGTCATTAGTGATGGATTAAATGATCAAATGCCAGTGCCATTTGGGGAATTCATGAGGGCAGACGGGTTTCTCTCCCTTCCAAGGTTGATTGTCTATGTCTTGATACGCCCTTGGAAAATACCGGCCCTCGTGGTTTTTGGCTGTCGGGTACGGAGGGCCTGCGACCAGCTGGGGGTGGCCCTGGAGAAATTATTACTTTACGAGGCTTGAGCTTTTCACATTCAATGGTTATTGAAGACTCATGAAATTCCGAAGGCGAATCTTTTTGAAATGCGTTTTTTATATCGCCGCATCCGCCCTGATTATCTACTGCGCGGGATTGGTGTTTGTATCCTATATTAAAGCTAACTTCCGGCAGATTGCTAATGACTGGATGATCGACCAGAATATCAAAGCGGAAATCGACTATGAATCGATCCATTTTGGGGGCCTTCACAGTGTGACATTTAAGGGGGTGACGATCTACCCCAAAAACATGAAAGATAAACCGATTATTGAAATTGCCAATCTCCGGTTCAGGTATACGATTTTTAAATTACTCAAAAAGAGGATGGAGTTAATTTCCATTGAGTCTCCGCGTTTCCGGTTGGCAAAGGAAATAGACCAGGTGATCGACCTTCAGCATGATGTGGCTGCCGCAGATCCAGCCGCCCCGAAGATAAAGCCGTGGTTTGTGGAAAAGATGCGCGTGTCGGATGGGAGCATTCATCTGGATGACCTCGGTGACGCTATCCCACCGGTTGTTTTTGATTTTGAGACAAGCATGGATAATGTCTGGCTGGGGGATAATGAGGAGGAAGACGAGCCTATAGCTGTGGCATATATCAGGAGGTTAAAGATTTATTCACCTTGGGATTTATTCACACCCGTTTTGGATTTTCCTGAAATTAAAATCCGCTACAGGGTATCGAACTTATTGAGAAAGAAGCTGGATGGGTTGGATATCCTCACGCCTATCATTTACATTGGGGAAGACCTGTTTTGGTTGTCGAATTACGCCGATAACATGAATAAAAAAAGACCCACCAATCAAAAAAAGAATATCCCTTGGACGATTGGCGAGTTTCGTGTGGTGGATGGGAAGATTGGGCTCCAATATTTCGGAAAAATGCAGTTCATGCTGCCCCTAAAGTTCCAAGCAAATTCGGAGAATATCATGGTGGGCAGTTTTGATAATTTGCAGCTCAAGACATCTTTTGTCTTCGAGAAGTCATCTTTTTATTACCCGGAATACAATCTAAGTATTGAAGATGTGGAAGGAAGCTTAGACTTCTCAATGCCACCAAATGTCGATGCGGATAATATCGTTCAGGTGGTCAAAGTGCGTGGATTCCGCTGGAAGGATTTTACAGCGAAGGATCTTTGGGTGTCCGTGACGTTTGATGCTAAGGGTATTTATTTGGAGTTTGGGGGAAATTCGTATGGAGGGTATTTGAATGGTGCCGGGGATCTGAGTTTAAAGGGTGTGTTGCCTTGGAATGCTTCGCTGGCGGTCTCGAAAATCGATCTGGGCAGTTTGACGAAGTCAGTGGCAGTAGACCGTTTTATTATGACCGGTAAAGCGAATTTGAAAACCGTGGTCAAAGCCGAAGGGAAATATGTGAAAGAGGTCAAAGGCAGTCTGCTTTTGGCAAACTCGGGGAAAATGACTATTCCCGCCTTGGAAGCTTTTTTACCAAAAATCGAACAAGAAAAATGGGATCAGATTAGGAAGGATCTCGCTGAGATTTTTGTGAGAAGTTTTAGTGATTATCACTATACTCACGGGAGTTTATTATTTGATTATACCCCGAAGGGTGGCAAGATTGATCTCAAGATGGATGGTGACGGAGGCAAAAGAAATATCAGCATCATTTTAAAAGAAGACGTGTTTAATCAAAAAATAACAAAGTAACTTATGCCAAAGAATATTTTATTAAAAGGGTTTATCTGCTGTGGATTCGGGCTTTTCCTGACCTCGGGCTGTACGCCGACGGTCCAGCTTGCTGCCCCAAAAGATGCGGTTAAAATCGATGTGAATATGAAGGTGGAGGTAGTTACCCGTAAAGAAGGCGGGGATCCGATTGTTGTCACCACGACATCCTCAAACCAGTCACCCGCCTCGGTGGTTTCGGAGCCGAGCGACGCCCGCAGGGATAGGATATCCGAGTACAAAGCACTTTTGAACCGGGGGGTGGCCGGTGTGAACCGCAAGGGGTTATTAGAGATCCTCCCTGTAGGTAATAAAGCCACTGATAAGCAGTATATTGAGAAGATTATTACTCATGAGAATACAGATCGAATTAATTTGTTGCAGGCTCAGGCAAAAAGTGAAGGTCAACCCTTAGACCGTGTGGAAGGCGAATTTTACAATCGCCAAAAACAGGCCGTCGAAAATGGGTTAAGCCCTGTTTGGGTTGAGGTCAAAAATGATGCGGATCAATGGGCCTGGAAAAAAATTCCTTAGTATCGTGGATTCCCTAAGTTGTTGATATTAAAGACTTATCAGGGGTATTGTTTATTGAGAGCGATTTGTTTTTTCATGCGCTCACCCTATCGAGGATGAGGAGAAAATGACCCGGTTTATGCAGTTAGGGGATAAATAGTCTTTTTCGAAACAGCGAAAATTCCTACTTGGCAAGGTGGCAGTGATCGAATAATGTCCTCCACCTTATGCTTCACACGATATCAGTACTGGTAGAGAATAAGTTCGGCGTGCTCACGCGCGTGACTGGGCTATTCAGTGGCCGTGGTTATAATATAGACTCCCTGAATGTCGGTCCCACCAATGATCCCAAGACATCACGTATGACGATTGTTGTCCGTGGTGATGATAAAGTCTTGGAACAAGTCGTAAAACAACTTTACAAGCTTGTTGATGTTATTGAAGTCAATGATTTTAAGGCTGATGAATACGTTGACCGTGAGCTGGTGCTTGTAAAGATCAAGGTCGACTCAAAGAGCCGGGCTGATGTCATGCAGATTTGTGATATTTTCCGGGCGAAAATCGTGGATGTACAATCAAAGAATTTGACCATTGAGATTACAGGTAGTGTAGGAAAGATTGAGAAATTCCTGGGGCTCATGTCCTCATACGGGATTATTGATTTGACCCGCACGGGCAAAGTAGCCATGCCCAGGAATTAAAAAAAAGACTGCTCAAGAAATTTATAAACATTAAATAAAAAGAGGAAATACTATGCCAGCGAAGGTCTATACGGACAAAGATGCCGACTTGAAAGTGCTCAAAGGAAAGACTTTAGCCGTTCTTGGATTCGGTTCACAGGGCCATGCCCATGCTCTCAATCTTAAAGAGAGTGGATGCAATGTCATCATTGGTCTTTATAAAGGGAGCAAATCGGCCGAGGTCGCCAAGAAAAAGGGATTTAAGGTTTATGAAACCGCGGAAGCCGTTCGTTTGGCTGATGTGATCATGGTTGCTATTCCTGACACAAAACAACCCAAAGCCTACAAACAGGATATTGAACCAAACCTAAAAAAAGGGAAAACCCTTCTTTTCTCACACGGTTTCGCCATTCATTTCAAAACCGTCGTACCACCGAAAAATATTGATGTCATCATGGTCGCTCCTAAAGGGCCCGGACACATTGTCCGCCGTCAATACTTGGAAGGCAAAGGGGTTCCTTCATTGATCGCCATTTATCAGAATCCCAGCAAACAGGCTAAAAAGGTCGCTCTTGCTTGGGCAAAGGGAATCGGTGGCACACGTGGGGGTGTCATTGAGACAACCTTCAAAGAAGAGACAGAAACAGATCTTTTTGGTGAACAAACGGTGCTCTGCGGTGGCGCGAGTGCCCTAGTGCTGGCCGGATATGAAACCCTCGTCGAGGCTGGATACCAACCTGAGATGGCTTATTTCGAATGCCTACATGAACTCAAACTCTTGGTTGATTTGATGAATGAGGCCGGTATTGCCGGTATGCGTTTCTCCATCTCTGAGACCGCAAAGTGGGGTGACGTGACTGTTGGTCCGAAAATTATTGATGCCAGCGTAAAAAATCGCATGAAAGCGGCACTCAAAGATATCCAAACAGGGAAATTCGCCAAGGATTGGGCCAAAGAATACGAGACTGGCTACAAGAAATATAACGCACTACTCAAAAAAGGTGAAAATCATCCCATTGAGAAAACCGGTGCTCGCCTTCGTGGTTTGATGCCCTGGCTCCAAAAGCGTAATCTCAAAGGGGCGCAAGCCGCTTACTAACCAAGCTAAAAAAGCAATTTGTTTTTATTCAGCGGCCTCAAGAATCACTTGAGGCCGCTTTTTTTGTCCCATCAGCGAGTGTACAAGGAGATAAATTCTGGACAGGGGCTCTCCTCGCGATGTAAAAAGAATATTCTCAAAGCTTGATGATCGGCCAATAAATTGGCTAAATAGCCGGAAATGTCTTCAGAAAAGTTTATTTTTCGCGGTCGGTATTGGATTCCTCTCATCCCCCGGTGGGAAAGGGTAATAATTCTTCTGGTTATTGATGCCGCCTTGATATTTTTAGCGTTGAATTTTAGCTTTTTAGTCCGATTGGGATTTCCTATTCCGCAGACTTATTTAGATAATTTTTATGTTAGCCTGCTTCCCTTCTTCTTTATTGTGCGCTTAGGGGTATTTGCCTTGTTCGGTCTATATAATTGGAGTTTTCGTTATGCCAGTGTGCATGAACTCATGAGGGTGGTTTATGCCGTATTGACGGGTACAGTGATACTTTATGGGCTGCAGTTTTTTAAGGCATTCGATGTTTCGCGTATTGTCCTGCTTAATGAAGCAATGCTCTCCGTTGTGCTTGTCGGGGGCATCCGCTTTTCCGGGCGTATTTATCATATTCTTTCCCGGCGTTCGAGTGAAAAGACTACAAAAACCATCATTGCAGGTCCCTACCAGCAGGTTGATCTCTACATCAGGTCGTTGATTACGAATCCAGAGGAAGAAACTTTTGCGGTGGCCGTTGTCGATCTTACTGGGAATAGGATCGGGCAGAAACTCCACGGGGTACGGGTCATCCATGAAAAAATGATTTCCCAACTTATCGCTGAGGGGAAAGCGAATACATTGATTCTGGTGGGGAATCTCACCGGAGAGGAAACCCGAGGGCTTATTGATGTCTGTCGGACTCACTCCATAGCGTTCCGCCGGGCTGAAGTCGTTAGCGACCGAGATACGGGTCAACAGGTGAGTTTGAGGGATATTAATCCCGAAGATTTGCTGGCACGTGCTCCTGTGAATTTTGATATAGTGATGTTGAAAAGTCAGATCGCGGGGAAAAATGTTTTGGTCACGGGGGCTGCCGGTTCGATCGGTTCAGAGCTAGTACGACAAGTGGCCAGACTCCAGCCCGAGACATTGGTCTTGCTGGATTTTAATGAGAATGACCTCTATTTAATGGAGCGGGAGTGCGAGCAGCTTTACCCGGGGGTAAAGATCGTGAGTGAATTTTGCGATTTGAAAGCAGAGGGACGGTTGCGCGAGGTATTTTCTCGACATAAACCTCACATTGTTTTTCACGCGGCAGCACACAAACACGTTCCCATGCTGGAAAGATATCCCGCTGAGGCAGTCCTAAATAATGTTTCAGCATTTCAGATACTCGCGAGCATTTCGATCGAGATGAATGTGGAGCGTGTCGTCTATATTTCCACGGATAAGGCGGTGGATCCGGTGAATAACCTCGGATACAGCAAAAGGTTGGGGGAATTACTCGCTTTGGCCCATGCACGGCAGTCAAAAACGAAATTCTTGGGTGTCCGTTTTGGAAATGTCCTCGGTAGTAACGGCAGTGTTATCCATATATTTTTAAAACAAATTGCCCAAGGTGGCCCGGTGACAGTGACTCACCCGGAGATGACCCGCTTTTTTATGACGATCCGGGAGGCTGTTCAATTGGTGATCCAAGCAGGACTTTTGGGTTCTTCAGGGGAAATTTTTGTTCTGGATATGGGTAAACCGGTGAAACTGGTTGATTTTGCACGGGAACTGATCACGATTTCTGGGCATTTGCCCGACCAAGAAATAGCCATCAGTTTTATGGGATTACGTCCCGGTGAAAAAATGCATGAGGAACTCCATACCGATCATGAACCACTTGAAGCATTTTCTGAGCGGATATCGCGTATTTCCGGTAAGAGGTCTGTCGCGGAAGATTGTATTGAAATCGTAAACCGTCTCACGCAAATTGCCCGGTCGGCTCCCAGCCTTGAAGTCGCCCATGAGCTCCAGAAAGCGGTAAGTACCTGTGAAGGGATGCCTGTATCAGGCGTGCCGGTACAAGATGGAAAAACCAAACAACAAAATATCATTTGAGTCTCGCATGGCATCCAGACTATTAATCACCGGGGGGAGCGGGTTTATCGGGAGTCATTTACTTCCCTTTATCCCCGAGGACTTTGAAACGGTGCTTTTAACCAGTCGTACAGCGGGGGCTTTCCGCCAGTTACCCTCTGGCCATACATTGGTGGTTCACGGGGATATTAGCCGTCAAGGGGCATGGCAGAATGAAATTGGTCCCTGTGACTCCGTGATCCATATGGCCGTTTACCATCATGCCCGCGAGCTTGATGCCGCTGAAATGGCTTATATTGATGCGGTGAATATTTCCGGGATGAATCATTTGATTAAGGCTTTATCGGCCTCGCCACCCAAACGATTTATTTATCTGAGTTCTGTGAAGGTTTCTGAATGGGAGAAGTTAGACGATATTGATAAAAGTAGTTTCTCTTGGACATACGCCCGGAGTAAAGCCCAAGCAGAAAAATCGCTTGAAAAATGGGCTAAAGATAATGGGGTCGAGCTAATTATTCTGAGGGCCGCGCCTGTGTATGGCCGGGGTAATGTCGCCAATCTTGGTGAGCTTTTTGCTCAAGTCGCACAAAAAAAATTCAAATTCATCGGGTCCGGTGAACAGCGTAAATCGCTTTGTTCCGTCGAGAATTTAGTGGCGATTCTTATTTATTTATTACAGGTTCCCGGAGAGGGCGTGGCCGTCCGGAAACTTACTCTCAGTGATGGAGCTGCATATCCAGTCAGCCAAATTGTCCGGTGGATAGCCGCCGCCGCGAGGGTTCGCCCCCCCATGAGGATTCTTAATAACGATTTTTGGTGGGCGATGCTCGGGTTTGGGGAAAAATACTTTTACAATCAAAAGACCAGTCGTTATTTCAGGTTGATTAGGAGTTGGCTTACGGAAACCGTCCATGATCCGGATGAACTCACCGCGATGGGCTTGCAGATGCCCTACACCACTGAAGAGGGCATTAAAAGGGTTTTTGATAAAACAATATGAATCAGGGTGATTACATTATTATCGCCTTATGTTCGATTGTTTGTTCGTTTTTTGCGACACGGGCCAGTATCAGCATTGCTCATTTGGTAAAAATCCATGCCTCGCCGAATGAACGGACAATGCATCAGGGGAGGATTCCCCGTTTAGGTGGCGTTGGTATCGGGTTTGCCGTCTTACTCGCTCTTATGGTGTCATGGTTTTTGAATCAGGATATGAAGATTATTTATTGTATTTCTTCGATCATGGTTTTGGCGGCAGCCGGACTTTTAGATGATTGGATATCCTCAAAGGGTGGTGACAACCATAAGCTTCCAGCCCTTTTGAAGCTCATGGCGCAAATGGCCGTTTCCATTTATGTGGCTATTTACGTATTCCATTTTGATTCGGTCATACTGCCGGGGTTCCTACAGTTCAAAGTCGGATTTTTGGGTATCCCCCTGACATTTTTTTGGTTGGTCGGAATGACGAATTTTTTTAATTTCATGGACGGATCAAATGGCCTTGCTGGAGGTACCGCCGTGATCATCAGTATATTCTCGGGGTTTTGGTGTTTCCAGTCCGGGCAAGTCTGGGCGATTGTCCTATGTCTGATTATCGGGCTTTCTGCATTGGGTTTTCTGCCGTTTAATTTTCCACGGGCAAAAACGTTTATGGGCGATTGTGGTTCCCTCGTTTTAGGTTTTTCACTGGCACTGGTTTCCCTGCCTGCGGCTCAAGGAATGATGGTTGGCCAGCTTAATCCGGTATTATTAATGCTGATTTGGTCCCCTTTTATCATCGATTCAGGCTTCACGCTGGTTAAAAGAGTCCTCAAACGGGAAAATATATTTCACGCCCATAATGCGCATCTATACCAGCGTATGATCAAATCAGGGTATTCCCATGTCGAAGTCGCCTTACTTTACTGGAATCTAGCAGTTTTCTTTAACCTCTTGGCCCTCTGGTTATACCGTTAGTGATTTGTTTTTATTCTTCCTGTCGGGCCAGTCATCGATAGATTATACAAGCCTGTGCAAATTGCTAAACTACTCATCCGCGATTTTCGCTGCCACGGGGAGTTCCTTGTGGACTTGTCCCCGGGGTTTAATATTTTCTTGGGGGCTAATGCTCAAGGTAAAACTTCTATTTTGGAGGCGGTACATTACCTTTCGGTATTTAGCAGCTTTAGGACCTCAAAACCTTTGGAGTTGATCCGGCATGGCTGTCCATCGGCCTTGGTCGCCGCAAAACTGGGGGATCATTCCTTGCGTGTGTCATTTTCAAAGGAAGGACGCACGTGCTTGCTCGACCGGAAAAAAGTCGATGACCGTAGCGCATGGCGCAAATTGCTCCAGACAGTTCCATTTACCACGGAGGATAATCAGATTGCCAAAGCTGGAGGAGTCGTGAGACGGAAATTTCTGGATTCTATCGTCGCTGGTCAACAACCCGGCCATGCGAAGGAGTTACTGGAGTTTAAGAAGCTCCTGCGTTCACGCAATTTGCTCTTAAAAAAGGGCGTTGATAAAATGAATCAAGAACTCTTTTCTACTATTACTGGCCAATTTGCCCATGCATCAGGCAAAATTGCCCGGGCCCGCCAGGAATGGATGCGAAAACTCTCTCCTCTTGCGAGGCTGGCTCACCGGAAAATCTCTGACGGGAAGGAGGATTTGCAATTGGCTTATCTCGATACTGGTGAAGGAGATGTGGGGGCGAAATTTATACGGTTGTCCGGTGAGGAACGTCGTTTCCGCCAGACCCTTGCCGGGGCTCAACTCGATGATATGATTTTAACGCTGGATGGGCGTTCTGTTACCCAGTTTGCCAGTGAAGGCCAGCAGCGGAGTGTTGCTTTGGCGTTGCGGCTTGCCCAAGTGGATTTACTCAAGGGCTTACACGGTTCATGGCCAGTAATCCTTTTGGATGATGTCATGGGTGAGCTTGATGAGGGACGGCGTAATCGCTTGATTGAGCTTGGAAATCAAGGGGCACAGGTTCTCCTGACTGCCACAGAAGAATCTTGGAGTGCTGCTGGAGTAGCTGACATCAAGAAATTCCAGATTATCAAACAATAATTTTTAAAGAAATTTCTCCCTCACTTATTTTTTTGAGAGGGGATTTCGTGAGAGTGTTTCTGTCAGATAATTACCGCGGCGGTAAGCCTCGGCTAGAAGACTCACGGGATGCATGATTTTAGTTTCTTTACCGCATTTGCGCATCCCAGCACTGAGCTGGACATTACATCCGGGGTTCCCCGATGCGACAATTGTGGCTCCAGTGCTTTCTATATGGCGAAGTTTGCGCTCGAGCAGCTTGGCGGACATTTCTGGCTGGGTGATATTATAGACGCCCGCACTTCCGCAACACCAATTCGATTCCGGCAATTCCTTAAGTTCCAGTCCGGGAATACTTTTGAGCAATTTGCGCGGCTGGGCAGTGATTTTTTGTCCATGGCAAAGGTGGCAGGATTCGTGATAAGTCACCGGTCCATCGAGATCCAGGGAGGCGTGGGGGATACGTAAATCGATTTCGACCAACCATTCGCTGATGTCTTTGACTTTACGCGACCATTCCTTGGCTTTTTCCGCATAGGCAGGATCGTCTTCGAGCAAATGGTCGTAATGCTTCAGGTGTGAGCCACACCCACCAGCATTTGTGATGATCGCGTCAAGTTCACCAAGCGGAAAGGAATCGATATTTTTACGGGCAAGTTGTTTGGCGAGTTCCCATTCGCCATTATGGCCATGGAGCGAGCCGCAGCAATGTTGGTCCCGGGGAGTGATCACTTCACAATCATTAGCCAAGAGCACGTCTACGGTATCGCGGTTGATATCGGAGTAGATCAAGTCCTGGACACAACCGGTGAGCATGCCGACTTTATGACGTGTTTTCAGGGGGCGCTCATGCTCATGGATTAAATCATCAGAGAAGGAGGCTTTAATTTCAGGGGTGAGGGGTTCAAGTTCACGCAATTTGCGCGGGGCGAGGGCCATCAGTCCTGTTTTTCGGACAAAGGTTTGTAATCCGGTGACTTGGTAAATCCAGAGGAGGCGTCCTAAAAGCTTGAGTGACCATGGGCGCATGAAGAGGAATTTGACCGTCATGCTACGGACAAAATCACGGATAGGATTATCGAGGACTTTGGTGCGTTCGATCTCCGCGCGGGCCATCTCGAAAAGCTCGGTGTAATTCACCCCGGCCGGGCAGGCTGTCTGGCAGGCGAGGCATCCGAGGCAGAAATACATTTCATCGCCGAAAGCCTCATTGACATCCAGTCGGCCGTCGGCAACAGCGCGCATCAGGGAGATACGACCGCGCGGGCTGTGCTTTTCGAGCAGTGTCGCCTCATAAGTCGGACAAGTCGGCAGGCACATTCCGCAGTGCATACATTGTTGTACGACGGAATAGTCTAAGCCTTTGAGATAATTTTCACTGTGGGCGGCAGACATGGGATGATCTCGTATTAATCGAACATTTTTCCAGGGTTTAATATGTTATTCGGGTCAAAGGCAGCCTTGAGATGTTTCATCACACGGACATTGAGTTCGCCGACGGCATCTTCTAAGAAAGGTTTTTTTGCCAAGCCGACCCCGTGTTCCCCGGTGATTGTCCCACCGAGTTTGACGGCATAATGAAATATCTCGACCATTGCTTTTTCGATTTTTTCCATTTCCTCGTGGTCTTTTTCATCAGTAAGGAAGGTCGGGTGCAAATTGCCATCGCCCATGTGACCGAATGTACCGATCTGGAGGTTGTAACGTTTGGCGATGTCTTGGATGAAATTAACCATTTTGGATAACTCACTCCGGGGGACAGTAGCGTCCTCAAGGATCGTAGTAGGCCTCATCCGGGCTAAGGCACTAAAGGCTGTACGTCGGGCGGCTGTCAGTCTATTGGCTTCATCAGTGTCTTTGGCGAGAATGACCTCTTGAGCCCCCCGGGACTGCGCGATTTGAGTCATTTTCCGGGCTTCATCATCGACAGCGGCAGGATGACCGTCCGTTTCCATGAGTAGGATGGCTTCCGCATTCACCGGGAGCCCGATTTTAGCGTAATCTTCGACACATCGAATCGTGATGTTATCTAAGAACTCCAAGGTGCAAGGAATGATTTTGTTTTCAATGATGGCAGAAACAGTTTCAGCGGCTTGGTCCATCCGATTAAAAACAGCCAGCATAGTTTTTTTCGTCTGGGGTTTTGGAATCAGCTTGAGCAAGACTTTGGTGATGACCCCGAGGGTGCCTTCGCTGCCAATAAAAATATCTTTCAGGGAATAACCAGCGACATCTTTCACGCATTTATTACCCATCCAGATGATTTCCCCAGTGGGGAGGACCACTTCTAAGCCCATCACATAATCCCGGGTCACCCCGTATTTGAGTCCACGCAGGCCACCTGAGTTTTCCGCGACATTCCCCCCGATTGTGGAGATTTTCATGGAACCGGGATCCGGTGGATAAAATAATCCTACTTTGTCTGCTTCTTCGGCTATTTTGAGTGTAATGACCCCTGGCTCGACCATCATCGTGAGGTTTTTAGTGTCTACCTCCAGCACTTGGTTAAATTTAACGGTGCAAAGAACGATACATTCACTCACGGGGATGCTTCCGCCACTTAAACCGGTTCCTGATCCACGTGTGACAACAGGGATTTTTTCGGTATTTGCTAAGGCAAGGATTTCACTGACTTGCGCCCGTGTTGAGGCAAAAACTACACATCCCGGGTATTGGTTGAGTACGGCAGTTCCGTCAAATGAATAGGGGATGAGGTCTTCTTTTTTTGTTAAGACATTTTCGGCACCCAGTATGGTCGAAATTTTCTCAAGGGTAGAGGCATTCATTGGGAGGATTGTAACAATCCATGAAAAGGCAGCAAGCTTAGATATCTCTCTCAATATAGAGTTTAGTACCATTATTCACCTTTTTATCTTTAAGGACAGGGCAGCAATGAAAAAGTTAAAATTTATAATCCATGGTGAAAATAGAAAATAAACCTTGAAGTATTGTTAAATTATGTGAACTTTATCCAAAAATTAACTGACACACATATTATGTTAAAAGAAACAGCTCTGCAGGTTTTACAAATTGAAGGCGAAATTCCGCAAGAAGTGCGCCAAATTTCCCTTTCACTCCTTTTTATTACTCCGGGTTCCTTGGGGAAAATGCACCGTTCAAATGCACATAATATCGATCAATTTTTGAATTTTCCTCCTTCTAACCTTCTTTTACAGCAGGGAATAGGTTTACGCACAGTGTCCGCAATTCTCCATGAAATCCGGACCCTAAGGGACAAGGCTAGTTTATTGAATTATCACTTTAATGACGGGATTATCCCTCAAGATCCAAAGGAATTTGCCAACCAATTAATTAATACCCTAGAGAAGGATGAATCCGAAGTGATGGTTTTCCGTTATGGTTTGGGTATTCCCCGTAAACATACACTGGCCGCCATTGGACAAATCAAAGATATTACCCGCGAACGTGTCCGCCAACGTGAAAATAAGAACCTTCAATATGTATATCGTATTTATGGGCCTTATGTGACCGATTTTATTGAAAAATTAAGACAGCCCGATGCTCCACAATTTGATGATGCCATTGGCCGTTATATTGATTTTATTATGGCAGTCGCAGATAGTCCAAACCAAGATTAAGTTATTCTCCACACAGATCCCGCCTGTAGGCGGGATTTTTTTTAGACTGAAGCCTTTACGGGGGAACTAGAAATTTTTTGATTTCCACTTTGGGTTGGTAAAGGTCCCGTCAGCTTCATATTCAAAGAGCTTGCTCATGAGGAATGTAATCGCTCCAAAAATCCCTCGGACATTGATGCGTGCATCCATTTTGAGATGATCCTGAGGGATGTCGTAGAATCCGCTGCAAATCAGGGCCCACCCACCGCCACTCATATCGAGTTGGTCTGTTTTTACGACCCCATTTTCCATGGTGAAATCACAGGTGGCCTTATTCGCTTGTAAGGAAGCGAAACCGGGGATGACGGCATCGGCTAGGGTGGATAGAGGTCCGAGAAATGGCAGGCTAACCAGGTTTCCATTGGTGACATCCATGTGCCCTTTGCCATCGACTTTTGCCCAATTACCGAGCCCCCCATTGAATTTTCCATGGGCATTCAGCGAGCCGGTGGATTTTCCATAATTAAAAAGGGCCATATTCAAAAGCTGGAAACTCATTGATTTAATTGTCATATCCATGTCAAAGATCGTGTCCTGACCGGGGATAAATTTGAAATTAGCATTTCCCTCTAGAGTACCTTTATAGATATCGCTTTTGAACCCGGTGAGCTGGCATTTTCCTTGGGTGATCCGAAGTTTTGTCTGGATCCGGTCAAATTTTAAAGTTGCTTTTGTCATCGGATAATCGATTTTTTGCCCATTGATCGAAATCAGAACATCCGTTTTGTCACCTGTTACGTAATCGACATAACCATTGACAGTCGCTTGGGGTGGTTGGTGAAAAATATAGGGTTTTACAGCATCAACAGACTTAGGCCCGAGGACTGTAGCGATCGGTAGGGGGTAGAGTTGGGATTTAAAGTTGATGATCTGGAGGAGTTGGTCTTTGAATGTGTAAATTATTTCCCCATTTCCCCGTCCTTCTTTCCTCACCACAAGCGCGTTATAACAACGCAATTTGCCCCCCGAAATATCAAGATCAGTGGAGATTTGTTGGAAGGATTGGTTGACTAAATAGCAATTTTTAATAATAGCAGTTCCCGAAATTTTGAAGCTAGGGTCTTTCTGGGTGGTGCCTGCTGCCTTTACATCGAGTAATAATGGCGTGTTTACCTTTGTGAACATCATGAAGTATTTTTGATAATTTTCAGGCACCAAATTCACAAAATTCAGCGGGTTAATCGCTCCCTGCAGTTCCCCCGTGAGCTCAGTAGATGCGAGATTATAAAGGATTTTCGCCTTGGTTTCACCAAATGAGTCTTTCAGGAAAAACTGGGGGATGAGGAGTTCACCATTCTGCAGTGCAAACGGGATATCTAACTTTTCAAAATAGGTGCCTGCATAAGTAAAAGACGTAAATCCTAAACGGCCATAGACACTCCAATTACCGATTTGACTTCCACTTTGTGTTGCCGTGAGGCTGAATTGAGGGCGTTGGAAAAACTCGAACGAGCTGAGCACCCGTTTGAGGTGAGGATTTAACTCAAAAGAGAACAGAGTAAAATCAAAGTCGCTGACTACGTTTAATTGAGCATAAGGCTCTTCGAGATGTTTATAGCCTGTTGCAGAAAAAGATCCTGAGGATGTCGAAAATGAAAACTTTTCCAATGTAAGGACTGAATCTTGGAGTTTGAGCAGAAAATCAACAGAGTCGATATTGACATTTTGAAGTATTAAATTATTTGCACGCAGGACTGCCTCGGCTTTCCATGAATGGATATTTGATAAATCACCGGAAACAATCACTTTCAGATCCGGTTCATGGTTGAATTTTATCTGTTTAAGTATGCCAAAGATTTTTTTTCGGAGGATTAGACGTGATTTTTTATCTTCTTCAGAGAGAACCTTCTTTTTAAAGGGAAGGGGGTTGAGGATGAGCTTGGCTTCCAGATTGAATCGTACACCGGCGGCGATACCATTGAGTGAATCAATGACTAAGGTGTTTTTACCAGTGAAATGTCCGATAGCATGGGTGTCTGTGATCGAGAAAACCCCTTCAGAGGGATGCTCGGGGTCTATTGGAAAGCTGAGTTCGACATTTTTAGCTTCCAAAGATGTAACGGGGTTCTCTCTTTTTATTAAACGCCAAATGGAAAATGATAATTGAACCTCTGAGACGCTGGTTAAGGTCCTGCCTGTGAGTGGATCCAGAAAGTATACATCTTCTGCGATCAAACCTCTAAGTGGGTTAAGATAAAGCTTGCTGATTCTGGCTTGCATGCCGTGCTCGGCAAGCGCGGACTGGAGTTTATTAGTGATTCCCGGAGGAAATCCGGCAAAATAGAGATAACAAAGGACAAGGATGACGATGATCGATATCAACAATAAAGTTGAACGCGATATCATCATGGTCCCCCGTAATATCAGGGATTTAATAGTCCTTTTGAGTGGCATCGGGTCAGTTTATGTCTTTGTTGTTGTTAGTTCTTTTTCAATGAGTTGGAAAATGCTTTCATCGATATAATAGATATACTTTTGTCCTTCCACAGTCATTGGGCGCCCGAGTTTTTTATCTTGTTTTCCGAATGATAGCTTTATCTTTTTACCGTCATTCAAGGAGATGATGAGTTCCAATGCGGGATTTAAAAGGTCTTTAGGCAGATTTGTATATTTATTGACTGAGATTGCCCGCAGATTTTGTACGGCGCTCAAGAGTGTGGATAACCTTTCATTACTAATGACTCCTTGGTTATTACCTGCCAGAAGCCAACTTTGGCTCGTCGGATCCTTGGAGACAATGGCATAACTTTTCCCGTTTTTAATGACTTCCAATCCGGTGATTGTATCTGGCTCGATACTCACCGCGATATGATTCAGATAAAAACTAGGATCTGGATTCAGGAAATTGATAATATCTGGATTTACCCGGTAAATGAATATTTCATCGGAGCGTTTAACATAAACACCACCTTTATCGGTTTTACCGAAATCAAATCTGATTGTTGCCGGGGAGTTTGTGGGGGCATTATCTGTATTTGCGTTGAGTGACAAACTGTGGAGGGCAGGTTCTAATCCAAAAGTCTTGAGGGATTCAGGGGCATCGGATACATATTGGGAAATTTGCGATTTCATTAAGGTGTCCAGAAGTTGTATGATGATTGCTGTGTCGGCCGGTGACCCTTCTGCATCATCGATCTTCCATTCATTATCTTTTTTGAGCAATACGACCTTCTTGCTGCCAGACTGGATAACTAATGAATTCAATTCATTAGAATATCGGTCAATTAAATGTTTATCACGGTATTCTGCGAGCGGTTTTGTTAATTCCTTAAACAATTCTGCTGTAATGGTAATCACGCTGTTGGAATCTTTGAGTTTCGCGTAATATTTCTGGGGTGTATTGGGAACTGGTTGTCCGATCAAAAGTGTCTGGGGCTTGTCTGATTCTGAAGAGCGGATCGAGACTTCCATATCGGGTTCACTTAATCCATAGTTTTTAAGGTCTGCGGAACCTTCGGCAATAAAATCCATGGCACGGGCATCAGTAAGAAACAACGTCAGGTCAGTGACTTTATCGGTGGCAGCCCGTGCATCGATCGGCTTAGTGATCCGGGGAATATTATTAGTGAAGGTGAATTGAATTTGATAAAGATTTGTAGGAGACAAACTCCTGATATCTACTTGTTGGACGGATTTAGCTTGAAAGGGGAAAATACTCCTGTCCCGCAAATGGCTTAAATCACGGGCAAGAGTTTCCCTTGCATATTGAGGGATAATATAGACATCAGCATTTTCTTCTTTTTGAACAAACAAACCATTACCCATGGGAGTATCAGCACCTAAGCGCAAGGAATACCGTTGATCGGGTGTTGACCAGCTCAGAATATGAGTAGGTTTTTTCAGGTGGTATTCCTTGTCCAATGTATCGGGATTAATATCAGAAAATTTGATTTTTCTTTGAAAATTTATTGAGTTCAGTGATTGGATAATCGTATCAATCTCAAACTGGTCTGCTTTTGTTTCCAGCGGCTCCACAATGCTCCATTGATCCTTTTCCTTTTTGGCGACAATAGCCCCCTCAGCATTGAGAATTACTAACTCGACTACGTTAGTAGGAGTAAAATCATATATCTTCTCGTCAGCATCTGATCGTTGTTGATAAGTGTTCCCATGCCTTTCCTTGAACCAAATAAAACCACCCAGAATGGACAAGACGATTAAAAGTATAAGTGTATTACGAACTTTCATGTGATTACTTTACCTCGATTTTTAAATGGATATTTCAAAGGCAGACTTTGAGTGTTTCAATAGCCTGAATTCCCAGAAAAGATTCCACGACATGGTCTATTTTCCGGGGGAGATCCGTGACAAACAGGGCTGTACGCCCGGGGGTATGATCAGGATTTGATAAATGGAACTTTTCCAACAGTGATACAGTGGCTTTTGCACTTGCTTCAGCTGAATCCACAAGCCGTACTTTTTCGTTCACTACTTGGCTGATCAATGACTTTAACAAAGGATAATGTGTGCATCCTAAAACGAGGGAGTCGATGTTATCCTGTAGCATGGGATCCAGGTATTCTCTGAGTATTTCCAATGTGATTTTGTGTTCCAGCCATCCTTCTTCGACGAGTGGTACCAGTAAAGGACAGGCTTTTGAGCTCACACGGACAAAAGGTGCTTTAGCCCTGATGGCAGCAGTATAGGCACCTGATTCTATTGTCGCAGACGTTCCAATGATACCAATATGTTTTGCCGTTGAATCTTGAAGGGCAGCATCGGCCCCTGAGGAGATCATACCCAAGATAGGGATGGGAAAATCCTTTTCTAGGAGGGGTAAGGAAAGCGCGGAAGCAGTATTACAGGCTACGACAATCATTTTAACATTATGGGAAATTAAGAATCTGCATACCTCGTGCGAAAAACGGGTGACAGTATCCGCCGTTTTATTTCCATAAGGAACACGGGCAGTATCCCCCAGATAAATAAAATCCTCATAGGGCAACACTTCCCTCAAAGCCTTGACGACAGTCAAGCCCCCAATACCAGAGTCAAATACACCAATGGGATTTTTTGCATTCATAATCAGTATGAGCTAATTTCCGGCAGGTTTATCGCCTGTTTTTGCAGGTGGTGAATTTGTAGCCATTTCTAAGAGTTTTGAGACAGATATTTCAGTTGGAATATTTTGTGAGCGTTGACCAGATGTTTCATCGGGCTGAGAGACGATAACAATGTCCTTTTGCTCGATTACAACCACTTCATCTTTAGATGTGGGAGTTTGGGGTGTCAGTGTTTTTACAGGGGGCGTATCCGCTTCTGCAGATGGTACATTGTTTTTGGCTGGAGCGTTGTTTTTTGGTGCCGTTGTTTCCTGGGATTTAGCCGATTTTTCTTTTTGTTTTTTAGGGGGCTCAGGGGTTTCTACCTTTTTGGGTGGGAGCTTGCTTTCTTCTTTTTCCTTTTTGGAAGGGGTAGGATTAGTTTCCTTCTGAGGTTCTGGTGTTTTGACTATCACTTCAGCTTCTAGGGATGGCTCTCGCTCAGTGACTGGTTCGGGTTTGACTGCTTGTTTGGAAGTTAATCCACGCCCCATCTGTTTGTTTGGCGTAGAGTTTTTCTGAGGGGCTTGTTTGGGTTTTTCCTTTGGTTCATCAGGAGATGATTCAGGAGCTACATCAATGACTGGCTTCTTAGATGGTTTCGTTTCTTCGTCATCATTATTTCTTACTGTATCTTGCCTGATTTCAGGCAAGTTATTTCCTCCACCTTCCATAAGACGGTTATAGGCAATAATCCCCTCCGCAATAGATCTTGCAAAGGTTTCACGATAGGATTCACGGCTAATATTTCTGGCTTCTTGAGGATTTGATAGGAATCCGCCTTCTACCAAAATGGCAGGAATGGTGTTATATCTGAGTACCCAGAAACGGGCTCTTTTTACTCCACGGTCAATTGTATTTGTGTTTTTCATTGTCGCGCGATGAACAGCCGTAGCTAAAATGATATTTTGTTCATCAGTACGGTTTCCAGACTGACCCTGAAAATCGGCAACTCTTACTTGATCTGTGCCTGTCGAGGGTGAACCGCGTGGGGCCAAAGCGAATGTTTCAATACCAGATGCACGCGATTGTCCTTTATTAAAGTGGATACTGACAAAAATAGTATTTCCTTTTCCCGCTCCAGCCCGGGTCCTCCTATCCAGAGGGATAAATGTATCGGTTGTCCTCGTCAGATAGGTTCGATATCCCAGTTTTTCAAGTATTCTTTTCAGTCGGAAAGCTGTATCCATAGTGAATTGCTTTTCTGTGCCGATGCGTCCAATGGCACCTGAGTCACTGCCTCCATGCCCGGCATCAATGATCACTGTGGTCGCCCGTTCCTTTCTCCTCACCTTATGGGGCCTCAAAATTGGTTCAAAAAGGGCATTAACGTCAGTCTTCGCAATGATAAAATCATTTCCATTAGAACTAATCGGGAATGAGAGAGTATATTTGACCCCGTTTATTTCCGCATCCTTTGACTCCAAGGATAATTTAATTCGCCCCCTCTGGCCGTGGAGAATAGTCGTGCTTCTTTCGGCAAGTGGTTCGTAACGCAAACCATAGAAATCACAAAAACTTCTCATGGTCACATATTCACGATTTTTGTATTTTACAACTTGCCACTGGGCTAGCGCAGAAACGCTACTCAGGCATAATAAACAAAAGATAATTGTGAAAAGGAACTTGCGACTGAACATTGGTATAGAAAAATTGCCGAAATGGTGATGGTTAGGCAAGGGAAAAGGTCTCATTATTAGATAATAATCGCGACTAGAAGAGTTCGTCGATTTTCCCGGAGATGATATCCTTGCGTAACATAATGCAGGATAAATAGATGGACGTGCAACCTGCTAGGATGCCACTAATGGGAATATAATAACCTAAACGGAATAGGAAATACCCTATTCCAATCAGGAAAAGGAGACAAAAGATGGGAATCGAATGTAGCTCAAGCGGAAAATAGAGTAAAGCAAAGGCCAGTCCCACACTCGTGACAAATCCGAGTAAGTAAATGCCCCAACCCCGTTTTTCAATGAGATAATCCATATTCATAATACTCGAAATAACAGCACCCATTTTTAGAGCACTGTCTCTTGAGACACCCTGAGGGTTGAAAACGATCACTATTTTTTCCATAAGCGCATTCAATTTCGGTGTTTCCAGCCCACTTTCACCCGAAGTGGTATATTCTGTCATGAGCTCATCATACATAACAGTATTGAATTCAACATCTTGCGGAAATCTTTTCAGGTAGAATCCGCCATGCATGTCAATATTTATCTTCCTTGTTTTTTCGAGTGCTATCCAATCAATCTGTGATCCGCTTTGGATGCGTACGAGCCTTTCAAAAATGCGGTCATGGATAATCAGGGCTTCTAGTTCGATTGATGGAACCACCCTATTCTGGCAGTTATAAATCAGATTTACCCGTAATCCATTTTCATTATTTAAGGGGCCAATGCTGTATGTCGCACACTTGATGAATATCGAGGCGGGTGCTTTTTCGATTTTTATTTCAGGTAAATCATGAAGTGCTCCCGTAACATTAACGAAGTGGGGCAAGAATGATGGAAAGCTGTTCGTATTTGTTTGGCCATGGGATTCAAGGGTGGGAGTCAGGGGAACAATCACATTTCCCGCATAATCCATTGCCTCGGCAAGACGAATGTCGAACATCCCGGTATTTTCGTCAGAAGTATTCAAGTCATAGTTTAGGATAGTCAGGCGGGGTGGCCGCCGGGAGAGCGCCCTCATGAGGAGACTGAGATTCAAACGGTTATCCTCCACAGGGATCAGGACAATTTGATCGTTGGCTTTAGCTTTTCCGGAATATGATGCGTAGATTTCTGCCAAGGACAAATCGACTTTTTCCAGCAATCGTGTGTATGTCACGACGCTGGCCACGAGACAGGCGCAGAGCCCAAGGATCAGGGCTATTATCCAACGTTTGGATTTCATTGGGCACTAAACTAAACACCCCCGAGGTGATTGAAAAGACCTTATTAAAACAAAAATTCACTCTTGCCTTGATCGCTTGAGTCACGAATATAGTCCGTCCATGGAAGAAATTTTACAGCCTGAGGTCGTGATCATCGGAGCGGGGGCTGCCGGTTTAATGTGTGCGATAGAAGCAGGCAAACGCGGGAGAAAAGTCCTTGTGCTGGAACACAACCAAAGTGCCGGCAAAAAAATCCTGATTTCTGGTGGAGGCCGGTGTAATTTCACCAATCTTAATGCCGGTCCGGGGAAT
Organism: Verrucomicrobiota bacterium; assembly: GCA_034440155.1. Lineage (NCBI taxonomy): Bacteria > Pseudomonadati > Verrucomicrobiota > Verrucomicrobiota bacterium. The sequence continues at coordinate 27,767 of JAWXBN010000100.1, forward strand.
TATCTCTCCCAAAATCCTGACTTTTGCCGTTCAGCCCTTGCCCGATATACACCCACTGACTTTCTCAAGCTGGTTGAGGCACATGGGATCGGCTACCATGAAAAAAAACTTGGCCAACAATTCTGTGATACGAGCGCACGGGAGATTCTGGATTTACTCCTGAGTGAATGCGCGGAAGCCGGGGTACGAGTGATCTATGGTGTCCATGTTGCGGCGATGAGCAAGGGAGATCGGTTTCGGGTGGATACTTCACGAGGAACGGTTTCTGCTGAAACCTGCGTAATCGCCTGTGGTGGCCTTTCCCTGCCGAAAATCGGTGCCACGGATTTTGCCTACCGGATCGCCGAGCAATTTGGTCACCGGCTGGTCGAAACGAGGGCGGGACTTGTACCGCTGACTTTCCAAGGCCGGATGCGCTCGTTTTGTTCGGGTTTAAGCGGTGTATCCGTGGATGTGGAAGCAAATTGCGCAGGGAAAACCTTCCGGGAGAATCTTCTTTTTACCCACCGAGGATTAAGTGGCCCGTCGATTTTACAAATCTCCTCCTTTTGGCAGACGGGGGAGGAACTTTCGATTGACCTGATGCCGGATCAAAATGCCGTGGATTTACTCGAAGATGCCAAAGCACGTGATATCCGCATGGACAATTTACTTTCACAGAAACTGCCTTCCCGTTTTGCCGGACAATTTGCCTTGGAATTCGGTCCCTTGCGCCCGCTCAAACAGTATAACTCGAAGGAACGCGCACAAATTGCTGCGACCCTGAAAAAATGGCCTGTACGGCCTGATGGCTCAGAGGGTTACGTTACAGCCGAGGTAACCATTGGTGGAGTGGATACCCGTGATATCAACCAGAAAACCTTAGAGTCGCGCAAATTGTCCGGGCTCTTTTTTATCGGCGAATGCGTCGATGTCACCGGTTGGCTTGGTGGATATAATTTCCAGTGGGCATGGTCCAGTGGTTTTTGCGCAGGACAGGTGTGTTAAATTCATTAATTTCCGGTAAACACCCATAAAACAGGAATTAAGAGGACTACATCCGAGAGGACTCGCGCTAGAAGGGGTTTGGCGGGTGCAATTTGCTTTGCAGTTATCCAGAGGCAAAACGCGGTTATACCCACGAGGATAAAAAGAAAATGTGCCGGAAAAAGGAAGGCGCACACCAAAGAGATGGATAGGGGAATAAAACAAATCAGCCATTCGACAAAAGGATAGTGTTTCCTCTCCTCCCAAAGGGTAATGAACAGGCAATTTTCAAAACATAATAAAACAAATAACAGAAATGCCATGAGCGTTTGAATGTCGAGGGTAGTCCTCCAGATTAATGGAAAAAAGGCTGTGCCGCAGGCAAAAAGGACCGCAACTCCGGCCTCTTTTACGCCCAGTGCCGTTTGCGCCCAGCGTCGTTGATGAATGCCGATGAGATATGCTCCCACGATCAAGGAGAAAACTACACCTCCGATGGCGCCTTTTGGACGCAACATCAGTAGACTTGTGACCGTGCAAATAGAAATAGCCAAGAGGCATAGAACGATGATTAATTTCCGGTTGTATCCGGCAAAATCATGGCGTTGTTGCTGGGCAAAACCCTCGGACTCCTTGCTGTTATCTAGAAAGCGGTCCCCCAGGTAAACAGCCCATGTCCCGGTGAAAAGAATGACATAATGGAACCATTGCAGACCGCTACTGAGCAAATTCCCCCAAATCATTTGCCATATCATCGCCACAACAGGAGCGTCGAGGCCAACGAAATGGATATATTTAATAAGCGGTTTCAATGGGGCAATTCTGTCAGAGCATCAATAATTCTTTATAAAAATATTGCCACTCATTAGTTTTATAATAAGAAGGTGAATCGTTGCCCTGTTTTTGGGTGCGAAAAAGTTACATGTAACTTGTTTGACTCTGGGACAGGCATGGTTTTACCTTGGATGTCCAACGGTTAAATCCCCTTAAGGAAAGGTTTTGGTTATGGCAAATCTACTCGAGCAATTAAAACAATTCTCTATCGTAGTCGCTGATACAGGTGACTTTGAATCAATTAAAAGATATACCCCCCGTGATGCGACGACAAATCCCAGTTTGATTGCTAAGGCTGCGACGATGCCCGAATATCAGGATCTGGTGGCTAAAACACTTGCTGATGTTAAACAAGAATGCTCCAGCAGCTCCGAGCAACTTTCCGTGGCGATTGATAAGCTTTTTGTGGCCTTTGGTGGCGAGATACTCAAAATCGTTCCAAATCGTGTTTCTACGGAGGTGGACGCGCGCTTGAGTTTCGATGTGGTCGGTTCAGTCGCAAAAGCAAAAAGTCTCATAGGACGTTATGAAAAGATGGGCATTCCCAAGGAACGTATCCTGATCAAACTTGCCAGCACTTGGGAAGGGATTGAAGCGGCCAAACAACTCAAAAATGACGGGATTCATTGTAATCTGACATTACTTTTTTCTTTTGCCCAAGCTGTCGCTTGTGCGGATGCGGGCGTGCAACTGATCTCCCCGTTTGTCGGACGTATTTTTGATTGGTATAAAAAATCTACTGGTAAAGAATCCTATGCCTCCCACGAAGACCCCGGGGTGTTGTCTGTGACAAGGATTTATAATTATTACAAAAAGTACGGATACAAAACCGAAGTCATGGGGGCCTCCTTCCGCAATCTCGGGGAAATCACCGAGTTAGCCGGATGTGACCTGCTCACGATCAGTCCCCAGCTTTTAGAAGAACTCATGACCGCGCAGGGTACCTTGCCTCTCAAGCTCGACGCTTCCAAGGCTGAAGCAAATTGCACTGAGCCTAAAATCCCGATTGATGAAAAATCTTTCCGCTGGATGCTCAATGAAGATCAGATGGCTACCGAGAAACTCTCGGATGGTATCCGCGCTTTTACCGCCGACCTCTTAAAGTTAGAGAAATTCATCGCTTCAAAACTCTAATCAAATTTTGCTTGGCCCGTGTCCTCACGGGCTAAAGCAAGAACGAATTAATAAAAAGGAGTCACCATGTCCACCCTGACCGCTTCACCCGCTTGGAATGCCCTGGAATCCCATTATGAAAAAGTGCGCAATCTACAGATGCGTGATCTTTTTGCCGAAGATTCGGGTCGTTTTGATAAATTCCATTTAAATTTCGAGGACATTCTCCTCGATTATTCTAAGAACAGGATTACAGAAGAAACCATTACCCTTCTCCGAGCTTTGGCAAAACAAGCCGATATCCAGGGATGGGCACGCAAAATGTTTTCGGGCGAAAAGATTAATACGACGGAACAACGTGCAGTCCTCCATATTGCCCTCCGTAACCGTTCAAATACCCCGATCCTTGTCGATGGTAAAGATATCATGCCAGAGGTTAATGCTGTCCTCGGCCAGATGAAAACTTTTAGTGAAAAGATCAGGAGCGGTGAATGGAAGGGGTATTCCGGAAAAGCCATTACCGATATCGTGAATATCGGCATAGGAGGTTCCGACCTCGGTCCTGTCATGGTGACAGAAGCCCTGAAAGCCTATTCAAAACGGGATTTACACGTGCATTTTGTCAGTAATGTCGATGGGACACACATTGTTGAGACACTGAAATCATGTAACCCCGAGACGACCCTTTTTATTATTGCATCCAAGACTTTCACGACTCAGGAAACCATGACCAACGCGCATTCTGCACGTGATTGGTTCCTCGCTACAGCAAAAGATGAATCACAAGTGGCGAAACATTTTGTGGCCCTTTCTACTCATGAAAAAGCCGTGACCGCTTTCGGCATCGAAAAGGAGAATATGTTCGCTTTTTGGGATTGGGTAGGGGGACGTTACTCTCTTTGGTCTGCCATCGGTCTTTCCATCGTCCTGTCTATCGGGTTCGAGAACTTTGTGGAGCTCCTTACCGGTGCGCACGATATGGACCAGCACTTCCTAAATACACCTGCGGAGAGCAATTTGCCCCTGACCTTGGGTTTGATAGGGGTGTGGTATAATAATTTCTTTGGTTCGCAAACCGTTGCATTACTCCCTTACGACCAATACATGCACAGGTTTCCAGCCTACTTCCAGCAGGGCGACATGGAAAGTAATGGCAAAAGTGTTTCGCGTGATGCCAAACACGTGGACTATTCCACCGGCCCGATTATCTGGGGTGAACCCGGCACGAATGGACAACATTCTTTTTATCAACTTATCCATCAGGGATCCAAGCTTATCCCCGCGGACTTTATCGCACCTGCCCAGTCACAGAATCCTATCGGGGAACATCATCCGATCCTCTTGTCGAATTTCTTTGCTCAGCCAGAAGCCTTGATGAAGGGGAAAACGCTAGAGGAAGTCAAAGCCGAGCTATCCAACGACGGGATGAGTGGTGAAGCATTGGAGCAACTTGCGCCATTTAAAGTATTCGACGGGAATCATCCGACGAATTCAATTCTCTTCCACAAACTCACGCCCCGCACATTAGGACGTTTAATCGCCCTTTACGAGCACAAGATATTTACTCAGGGGATCATCTGGAATATTAACTCTTTCGACCAGTGGGGCGTCGAGCTCGGCAAACAACTTGCTAAAAAGATCCTGCCTGAGCTCAAAGGAACAGAAACAGTCTCTTCACACGATTCCTCTACCAACGGCCTCATTAATTATTGGAAATCACAAAGATAAACGATTTCGGGATTATCTTTAAAAGAAAAAGGGCACATCAATCGATGTGCCCTCTTTTTTAAATTTATAAATAATACCGCCAGTTAATATCGGGGAAGATGTTATCCCGCCATTCGAGGTTACTCAAGAAAGCTTCGTCGATACGGTTGTATTTGATTTGTTCAAAGAGTTTTGTGAAACGCAGGATATGGTCTTTGGTTCGTTTTGCGGCGTAGTGGGGGGCGGTTCCTGTCTTCATGAGGAAGGCCCAGTCGCTCGATTGGGCGAGGAGGAGTTCACGCGCAAGTTGCTTTAAGGCGCGTTCCATCTGCCCGTAGGCATTTGGATACATGCAAGCGGCCTCGGTCATGCGTTGGGCAGCCACATGGAGATGAGGGTATATCCAAGCATTTGGCCCATCGAGCCAGACTTCCCAATAACCTTTCGCTCCCCATGATGATGCGCTCGGGGTGGCGACTTGGTGGGTGTCGAATTGCTTTAGGTAATCAGCGGGGGTCGTGAGTTTATAGGTGCTTTGGTCAAAGACACTTTTACGGATAAAATAATTCAGGAATTCAGGCCCTTCGTACCACCAGTGACCATAGAGCTCCGCATCGTAAGGGGCGATAATAATGGGAGGGGCACCCATGACGCCTTGCAGGTGTTCGACTTGTTTCTCTCGGTTGTGCATGAAGTTGCCAGCATGCATGGCTGCGTGTTCAAGGGCGACATCCGGATCGTAAGGTTGTTTATGATCGGTTTTACCGGTGATTTTGTAATATTTTAGTCCGGTAAATTTACGTTCACCTGTCGGGAGGATATACGGACGTATATAGTCATAATCCAGATCAAAACCAATATCCTTATAAAAATCACGGTAAACAGGGTCTCCAGGGTAACCTTCGATGGAACTCCAGACTTGTTTACTCGACTCGGTGTCGCGTCCAAATGCGGCGGGGCCGCTCCGCGTAAAGATGGGGGCAAATACCCCGTAACGGGGACGTGGATCAGCAAACAGAACCCCATGGGTGTCAGTAAGGAAATAACGAATTTCAGCCTCTTGGAGGACTTTTTCTAGCCCAGGGAAGTAGGCGCATTCAGGCAGCCATATACCGCGGGGCGGCCGTCCAAAACATTGGGTATAATGATCGCGGGCAATCATGATCTGGGCCCGGACAGCTTCTGGATAATCTTGCATCAAGGGCAGGAATCCGTGGGTCGCGCCGCAAGTGATGATTTCTAGATTTCCTACATCTTGGAATTTTTTAAATGCCGTAATCAGGTTCCGGTTATATTGATCTTGGAATACATGGCGGATGCCCAACAGGCGTTTGTGGTAGAACCATGCCAGTTTATGGAAAGACGGATCATGCTTTGTCCGTTCGATTTCCTTCCAGCTTAACTCAAGGAGTTTATTGACGTAACGAACATAACGATCCTGAAGAAGTGGATCCAAAAGCATGTTGGCCAATGGAGGCGTGATGGACATGGTCAGGCGGAAGTCCACCCCGTCGGTCAGCATTCCGTCCATCATCTGAACGAGCGGGACGTATGTTTCCGTAATCGCTTCGTATAACCAGTCTTCTTCGAGAAATTCTTCATGTTCAGGATGCCTGACAAACGGCAAATGTGCATGGAGAACGATTGAAACGTATCCTTTAGTCATATGATTCTTTCAAAAAAAGCATTTTATCACCCCAAAAACCAGAGCAAAGTTCATTTCTGCACTAATATAAAGGATATCTTTACTCCAAACGTCCCAAAGGTTCGACGTATTTCGGGTCTTGAGGATGATTAGTCACTTCACCATCACGGGCAGTGGTTCTGAGAAATGACAAAAGTACTCCGCGTTTCTCGACATTGTCGGGAGAGGTAGCCTCTACAGGAATGTGGAAAATACCATCAGGGAAAGACCAATGATAGGTGAATGTGCCATCTTTGCGGATGTCTATATCTTTGCCGGAGATCCTGAGCTTCGCCGCAGGGTCGGTAGATCCATAGATAATCAGCTCTGCATTCACATTCATCCAAAATTCGCGTTGTCCATATCCACCGGCGGGACTAGACCAGCTGCTGAGTGATTCACTACTGAGCAGGCCGGGAACAAATCCCGATGTTGTATCCCCTAAGAGACGGCGGCGGAGCCATTCGGTGACTTCATGGGAGCCTACACGAATTGTCTGCATCATATCCTCCTCACCAAGGTAGGTAATAAGAGCTTGTTCTTGTTCCTGAGTCCATTCCCCCTTTAGGATGTTAGCTTTAAACGGGAAAGGATGTCCGTGATCCTGTAAACGCGCCAAGGCCTCGGCAAGTTCTTCATTTTCAGACAAGAGTGATTTGATCAATTCCAGAAGGGCACGGAAACTCCACTCGAAAGGAATTGTGGCAAAACGGGCAAAGGTATTTGGTGAAAAGTTATCGCGCGGGGCTGTGGTGGTGCCGGAGCGGGATATTACTTCAAAATGCTGATCACCATGGCGGTAGAACCCGAGTTCTGCAAAAAAAGTCAGGTTTGGTTTTTGCGCGTGGTAATAATAATTCCTCACATGGTCGGAAATCTGGGATTGAAGAACCTCATTCCCATTTTCTTCAAAAATTTTGAGGAAAATCTTACTGTCATGGGCTTTGGCAGCGTATTCGTGGAATTGCTGCCAGCTGAGGTCCCAATAAGCAAAGAGCCAATAGGGATCACGGGCTGAAATAAAAAGTTTTTTGGTGCCGTAAGCTTCCGGCAATTCACCAAGATCCTCAAAATCAATTCTCGGAGTTGAAGGAGTAGTTGAAACCGTAAATTTACGGTTTGAGATTTCAATTTCCGGATCAATGAGATCCGACAGTATTTTTGCCATAGTCCTGCGTTTGACGACAGCTGTTGAACGAACTTTATTTGATTTTTTGGACTGTGAACGAATTGATTCGGGTTTCAGCTTTGCATGACGTTTGACAGGGCTTTGGGAAGATGTCTTAGATTTTACGGGTGTTATGGATTTAACTTTGGATGCGGACCGTTTCGCGGCCGCCGCTGATTTTTTCTTTGCTAGTATAGCCATAAAGTTAATCCTTTCTGTCCCCGAATATGATTTTCAATTAGATTATCTGTCACAAGTCGTAACGACAAGGAACAATCCTGTGACTAAACAATCTCCTTTTCCCCAAACCACTTGGCAATCCAATGACGAGCTTTTCGGTCGGGAATTGGTTGATTCAGGATTTTGATCGCCATTATCTGATCCTGATGACCCAGTCCCGTCAAGGAGCCCCTCACATACGTTTCCACAAGCATAGTCTCATGCTGTGTTGCGTAGCCATGCGGCATTGATTCGTCACCTTATAGCAATCATAATGCCAAGTCGATTACTATTCACTCAATAGAAACATTAAAAAATACCAAGAATCTCCTAATTACGCTCTAAGAACCTTAAAATGAATATCTTAAGTCGTAAAATGAGTTGATTTAAGTTGATGATTTTAGTCTTGTGAGATTTTAAGGAGTATTTTAATGTTTAATTATAAGATAATTTAAACGAGGTTAGAATTCGTCAATAAAAAGTTACTCGATATGAATTTTTTGAAGCTAACAGTTGTAGCATTTTGCAGTTTTCTACTGACAAGTCCTTTGGCTGCATTAACGATTAATTCAAATAATGCCACTTATTCCCGTTTTTCGGGGGGATTTCCTTCAGCTCCAATAGATAACCCAAGTTTTTTTGCAGCAGATTATGACCTGAGCGGGATCGGTTGGAATAATGCGAGTGCAGGACAAAGTTTTGCACTGATTAGTCCTCAGCATGCGGTTTTTGCGACACATTTTTTGCCGGGAATGGGTACGACTATCAAATTTCTCAATGATGATAGCGTATTAGTAAGCAGGACAGTCGCCTCACAAACCCAAATTGCCGGGACGGATCTCTCCCTTTTGACATTCTCTTCCGCATTCACTGAGGCAGATAAAGTAAAGATTAATCCTGTCCTTTCCATGCCGACTTTGGGTGATTATTTGGGGCAAACAGTCTGGATGTATGGGCAAACAGCTCAAATGGGCAGCTCGAATTCTGTTTATACATTTCAAATGATATCGAATATTTCGGGACCTACATTGATGTCTATTTATCTGCGGGATTATACGACTCCGGGTCAGGCAGTCGGTCAAGTAGGTGACTCTGGAAGTCCTTCTTTTATTCCATGGGACGGGGTTTTAAGCCTTATTGGAACTCATTCGGGTATAGATGTAAATGTCGTTATTTCTCCCGGGGTGACCAACGATCTTACCGCCGATGCGTTTATTCCGGCCTATATTTCACAATTGAATGCAGCCATGGGCAGTTACCGTGTTTCCACCATTGATGTTATTCCATCAGGAAATTACACAACACCTGGAACGGGTGATTTGTCGAATTCGGCCGCCCTCTATATTACAAACGGGGCCACATTACTGAATAATTCCGGGACAACTAACGGGGCAGGTTTATATAGTGATAAGAATCGTAAGGCGGTTGTGACGGGAGCTGGTTCCCTCTGGTCAAATACGGGGACATTGACAGTGGGGGTGGTGAATAATAGTAACTCGCTGCAAGTCCTTAATAACGGAGTGGTATATGCCACAAATTTTATCGTTGGGGGTACGGCTTCATCTACCGGGAACACAGTGAGAGTCAATGGGGGGTTGTTAATTATCACAAATGCCGGAGGTACTTCCACCTATGACCTCAGGCGGGGGATCCATCAACAATTTGCAGGAACCACCCTTACTGATAATTTTTATATGACGAATTCCCAAGCGACTCTTGTGATAACAGGGGGAGCTTTTACGGTTAAAAATAGTTCAGCCATTTCAAATTATTCCACCCTCCTTTTATCAGGAGGTGTTTTATCAGGTGGGGCAACATCCATGTCCGTACAGAGTAATGGCGTTTTGATCGTTAATAGCACCTTAAATGCAGCAGGAGGCCTGCAAATTGCTCAGGGGGGATTACTAGAGGGCCATGGGAGTATTAATGGAGTGGTATCCGGTTCGGGGTTAGTCAGCCCTGGAAATAGCCCGGGTATTCTCACTGTCAGTCAGGTAGATCCATCGGCTGGTTTGGACTTTGCATTTGAATTCACAGCCTTGGGAGCCCCCGATTTTTCAAGTCCTGCTGCTTCTACCAATGACTTAATGAGGATTACAAATATGACAGCTTTCACCTCATCATTAAATTCAGGCAATTCAATTGATGTATATTTGAACTTGGCTAGTTTTTCTACTGGTACATATTTAGGAGGGTTTTATTTGGATAGCGGGCTTGATATTGTTTCTTCAATCTCCGCGGCGACACTCAAATATTGGGTTTATGATGCTGTGGGGACAAATTCATTTAACGGATTCACGTATAATGCGCTCAACCTCCCGCTATATTCTATCTCACTTTCTTCTAGTTTACTGCCGGCCGATTTTGGATCCGGCATAATCAATGGTTCAATATTAGGATTTAATATTCAGCCTGTACCGGAACCAAAGACGACTATACTCTTTCTGGTTCTCATTTCAGCAGTGCTCTCGCTGTCATGGTTGTTCAAAAGACCTACAAAATGCGAGTGATTTTGGAGCGTTTAAAGAGAAACCAGCCAGTTAGTCGGAATTTATGTCTCATTTTTGGTTTTAATGCCACCGCCTTTCAGGTGGTTACTCAAATCTTTGAAATTCGGGTTCGAGCTTATGGACGGCTTTCAGCCGGAGCATAATCATTCCACCATCTTTCCAGACGGTGTATTTTGAATTTTATCGGACAAATATCTATTTTTTATGATGGATTAAAAAATGTCACTGTTTTGTCAAAAAACTGACACATAATTGCCATATCTATCAGTCTATATCGCTCCGAACCTTAACCAAAAGAACCTTTTATGATTAAAAAAATACTCGCATCCCTCCTCTTAACAATATCCTTCTGCCTGATAGCCGATGCGGGGGATGGCTCGTACAGCACAACCGGCACCTTTACTGGTGAAATAACCGCTATTGAGGAATCCCGTGACTCTATCACTGTAGTGGCTGATGATGGTCAGGTGCGCATGTTTGCCGCCAGTCATTCTCGTAAAAATAACCTAAGTGTGGGGGATAAGATCCGTGTTGGTTATGTCAACCAATATGAGTGGCCTTTACCTGTTCGTTCTTTGACCGTCCTGCGCGGTGGGTACGGGAAATAACCCCCCCCAGAGTTGTCAGTTTACTCCAGTACCACCGATTTAACGGGTGGTGCTTTTTATTTTTTTGTAGCAAGACAGCCTGAAATATCATTCGCAGGAATATGAAGCAAAATATTCTGATTAGTGGGACGTGATGAAGTAATTCAGCAGGCAGCATACTTCTCTACTTTTGATTGCAGAATAAATAAACCCCATTTAGTGTTTGGGGTGTGAAAAAGCTGGATGTCATTAGCTTACTATTAGCTACGTTATTAATTGTTGCCTGTTCCCAAGACTCAGAGCCGTTGCCACGTGCCCGCGATATTAATGTGCTCATCTTTGCAAATAGCCGTGAGGAAGCCTTTATCCGGGCGCAAATTGAGGATTTTCAAAGATTTAACTGGAATGCCAAAGTCCGGCTGCTTGTTCGCCCCCCCGATTTCTCCGCCTTGGCCGAATTAGAAAGGATGGAATCAAAAGGGCAACCGGTTGATTTATTGTATTTCGAGTCACGAGAGTTATTCCCTTTGGTTGCCAAGGCAAAGCTGGCCCAAATAGGAAAGGATCATGATATCAGGAAAATTTCCGAAGGGATTTTACCCGAGTTGAATAAAAAATTAGCGATTAAGAACGAGCAATATAGTCTCCCTTTTGCTTGGAGTACTGCTGTACTTGTGTTCAATAAGAAGATATTTGACGGAATAGGAATATCCTACCCGTCCGAATATTGGGGATGGCCCGACGTATTGGAGTCCGCCCAAGCGGCGGCAATGGATACTGATCGTGATGGGAAAATAGACCAATATGGGATGGAGATGCAGTCACGGGCGGATGAAGTAATGATGATGTTTTGGCAATTTGAGGGAGAAACACGGACGGATGCTAATTCCCTGACGACATTATTAAACCCTGAAAATAGATTGATCCTAGACCAAACAATCGATTTTTACAGTGATCTCCAAAAGGGAATGAATGTTGCCACGATCAATTCAAAAGGACTCAAAGGAGGTTTATTTGAGTCTGGGCGGGCTGCTGTTACATTTGGTCAATGGAGCGATGTAGAGTCTCTTCTGCAGTCAAATCGTAGAAGCTTGTGGCAAATTGCACCTGCCCCAAGGGGCCGCGATAAGGCTACGGTTCTAGAAGCGAAGCTCTTTGCTGTAGCGCAGGATTCCGTCCATAAAACAGAGGCGATAGCTCTTGCTCAATTCTTCTTACGTTCAGAGGCTCAAAAACTTTTGTTAGAAGAAGGAGTAGGGCTGCCCGTTTTGACTGCGTTGAATGAAAGAACACTCACAGAGGGAAAAGAAATGGGAATAGATATGCAGTCCTTTTATTTGCAGCTGCCTGATGCGCAAATTGCACCCCAAAATATTGTGATGAAAGAAATCCAGAAAGTGCTTGATGACCGTCTTTCATCAGGCCACAAAATCGTGACATCACCTGAAGATAAGCCTTCATTCAGGAGCCGTTTGAAACTCCGCCTGGAATCAGAGAAAAAGTGATGTGATAATTTTCATCCTATAGATTATTTTTTGGATGCCGCTTCTTTATATAACTCGATAATACCATCCACACATTTTTCCCATGTAAACTCTTTTGCTCGTGCTTTTCCCCTTTCAATCATTTCCTGTCGCAGGTTTTTTTCCAATACAATTTGTTTCATCCGGGCGGCGATCTCTTCCGGCTTGAGAGGATCAAAGTAAAGCGCGGCATCCCCACAGACCTCAGGGAGTGACCCCGCCCGCGAAATCAGTGCTGGTGTCCCACAAGCCATAGCCTCCAACGGCGTAAACCCAAACCCCTCGGACAATGATGGATGGATGAGGGCTGTGGCATGACTGTAAAACTCCAATAGCCTTTGATCGTTTAATCCAGACAAAATCATGACTTGCTCACTGAGTCCGCGTGAGCGAATCAACTCTTCAAGTAGTTGCATTTGTCCTTTAAAACTTTTACCGATAATTACAAGCCGGTATTGGCACCCAGATTGTGAGAAAAGGGCTAAAGCCTCGATCAATGCAGGCAGGTTTTTGTGTGGTGATAAATTTCCTACATAGAGGAAGTAGGGTTTGTCTATGGAGTCAGGCCGAGATTCTGTGGGCTGGAAACGGGATTCTATGCCTAAATGAATAATTCTGATTTGAGGGGATACTGATGGATAGTAGTGGACTAGGCAGTCAGCTGTGTATTTTGAGATACAATGTACCAGCTTCGTTCTTTTCAGAAGGATAGGAAGTAGGATTTTGAGGCCGGCAATCCTTTTGTTACGAAAAAATCCGGGATATTGGAATGCAAACATATCGTAGATAGTCAGAACATCTGGACGCCTGGCTAGGATAGGATGATTAAAGTGGGGGGCATGAATGATGGCAGGCTGTCGATAGGCTGTGTGGCCAAGCTGTTCCTTAAGTGTGAAAAGGGCAGTGTCAAATATGCTTATTTTGGCATTGGGATAACTTAGGGTTAAACTGCTAATATCTTTGCTTGAGGCTAGTAGACGAAGGTTTTTTCCTCGGGAATGAAGTTTTCCAACGAGGTTTGTTATAAACCGTCCAATCCCGGAATTCCTGTGCATCCTGAAATCGATAAGAACTTCAGATGACATTTTTTTTCCTTAATACGACAGCACACGTGTCGTAGCCATTATAACCGAAGATATGATAAATCAATTGACATGTGCGATAAAAGTTTTTTTCAAATATGAGCTTGATTCCCGTTGCTACATAATAGGGATCAAGTTTCATTTCAACGATCTCAAACCCATTCAGAGTGAAACATTTCTCGAGCGAATTAAAATTCCAATGACTAAGATGCAGTTCATGTAAAGATATGTCTGACATGATGCGCGGCAGTCCTAAATGGCCGAGGTACTTGAATCTTTTCGGACAATAGACCTTAAGGAAGGGACTTAAAAATCCTTTAAGTTTATTCCTAAATGAATCTTGATCATTTGGTACTGCAACCAATAATATGCCATTTTTATTCAATAACTCTGAACACCGGAGCATTAAATCGAATGGTTTAGTAACGTGTTCAAGGACATGAAATAATGTGATTACGTCATACTTTCGATCAAGGATAATATCTGATATATCACCATTGTATAAATTAATATTATACTTTTCACGTGCGATTTGAAAAGCCCGCCCGGAAAGTTCAGTTCCCTCCCTAATAGGAATAATACCTTCTAACAGGCTTAAGAATTGTCCAATTCCTGCCCCAATATCTAAAATACTTGAGCCGACTAGACAGCTTCTAAATGTTTGAATGCGTCTCTTCCACAGTTTTTCTCTCTCATTTATCTGAGATAACCAATGATCATATTGTTGTGGTTGAGAGTAATAGTCGCGAATACTATCCAAGAGTGGTTGAGGGGTATCAAATATCAGTTCACATTTTTTGCACTGACAAAGGTATGCAACTGTATCAATCTGATTAATTTCAGGACTCAAGCATCCAATACAATTATTATGATTTGATTCATTTATATTATCAGGTAATATC
>JAWXBN010000101.1 GCA_034440155.1 Verrucomicrobiota bacterium
CCGAATGCCGGAGGTAACCAGAGAAACTCTGGCCCGTGGCAAACGGGGCTCGTGCCATCTTGTTCCGGCACACCTGCGCCACCTTGATGCTGGAAGGCGGGGCCGACATCCGGTTCATCCAGCAGTTGCTGGGTCATGTCGAGTTGAGCACGACCCAGATTTACATCCAGGTCTCGATCCAGCAGTTGAAGCAGGTTCATTCGGCGACCCATCCCGCCAGGCTCGAACGGCCCCAAAAGCCGCCGCCGGAGGCCTTCGGCCTCAAAAATAAGGGACAGGCTAATAGTTTTGTAAAGGAGAGAGGAACTTATTAGGTGTATAGCTGTAAGTATCTTTTAAATCATAAGATAGATATCTCTTCCTTGTGAGAATACACCCCTTCGGGATACGGGAAATGTCCAGTTTCATCTCCGTTTTCGCGCAAATTGCCCCGAAAGTGTTTGGGGTTGGAATGGTTCCTTCGGGCGGGGACGCCCTCGGATGCACTCGGGGACGCGGTGCGCTCGCCGCCATCATTGGCATCCGGGCCCCGGTCGAGAAGAATCTCAACTCTCCATATTCCGTCTTCGCGCTCTTGGTGGTGCAAATTGCTCCCCTTAAAAAAAACTATTGCGTCCACATGATCATTCAAATAAGAGTAACGGAGCGAACGGCTTTTAAATGACTAATAGTTTGTCTGTCCCTTCGAACTATGACAATGACTGCAGATCCAAGTTATAGTCGGAGTGGTATAGAACAGCAGAATGAGGGATGGCGGAAATAGCCCAAGGCAGAAGGCCAAGTACTGAGGAAACACCTCACTCTATAGCGGAAATACGGTAGCTGGTATTGCGGCCACCGCCGGGTTCCTGGATGAGAAGGCCTAGATTCAGCAGGGTTTTGATGTCGCGCAGGGCGGTGTCAGGTGAGCAACGGGCCAGTTTCGCGTACTTTGATGAGGTCAATTTCCCCTCAAATCCATCTAGAAGTCGGTTGATTACTTTGCGCTGACGCTCATTGACAGGGGTTTGTTTGTTGATGCGTTCCCAGATTTGGGACTTGCGCAGGATGATGGCCAGACTTCCTTCCGTCCCGGCCACTGCGCGGTTCAGACATCCCAAAAACCATTCTAGCCAAAGGGTAATGTCGGTTGTCCCTTTTTGACTTTGTTCCAGTTGGAGATAGTACTGTTTCTTTTCGGCCTCAATCTGGGAGGACATGCTGTAAAACCTGTCGGGCGTGCGGTCGGCACGGGCCAAGGCCATGTCGGCTATCGCTCGGCTCATGCGTCCATTCCCGTCTTCGAAGGAATGGAGAGTGACAAACCAGAAATGTCCCACCCCGGCTTTGAGCACCGGCTCGATATCCTTGGTGGTTTCGAACCATTTAAGAAAGGCCCTGACTTCGCCTGGAAGACGATCCGCTGGCGGGGCCTCGAAATGGACTCGTTCGCGTCCCACAGGCCCGGAGACTACCTGCATAGCCCCGATATGTGGTGGTCGCCAAGCACCGACCGTGATTTTTCGCATGCCGCTGCGGGCGATCGGAAAAAGGGATGCATGCCAGTTGAACAATCGGCTGACTGTTAGTGGTTCGTCGTACTTTTGGGTCGCGTCCAACATCATTTCCACGACGCCTTCGACGTCACGACTGGCCGGAACATCGTTGACAAAATCCATTCCCAACCTCCGCGCAATCGATGAGCGTACCTGGGCGACATCCAGAGATTCACCTTCGATGGCGCTGGATTTAATGACATCGTCGGTGAGGGCTGTCAGTCGGGCTTCTGAACGGAGTCTGAATCCAAGTCCTTCCATGCGACCCAAAAGGAGTCCCTGCCGATGCCTGACCTCTGTCAGCAAGGGTAGCAATCGTGCGGTGTCCCATTTGAGGTGGGGCCAGTCGCGACGCTGATGGATGTAGGTCATACAGATAATCTCCGCTTAATATGCGGAGATTGCAATAGTTATTCTACGCAACAAAAGCGGAGAATAAAGAGGGATTCGCCGCAAATCCATCACATCAGCATTTGGGTCGTGGTATTTTTTGATCAGAAGGGGCGATCAGAAGGGACAGGCTAATAGTTTTGTAAAGGAGAGGGGAACGTATTAGATGGAGAGCTGTAAGTATCTTTTTAATCATAATATATATATATTGTTCTTATGAGAATACACCCCTTTAGGATACGGGGAATGTCCACTTTCATCTCCGTTTCCGCGCAAATTGCTCCGGCTGGCTGTTATTTTCATAATTAATATCATATCGAAACTCACAATTGGCGTCGTATGGTTTTGGGCATAATTCCAGATTGAGACTGTTTATTTTGCTCGGGTTTGTCGGGCGGGGGCGTCATGAGTTGGCGAATGGCTTCAAAGACGACTTTGAAGTTGTGGTCATACTTTTTTTCAAGGGAGGAGAGTTTGCGGTTAAAGTTCTAAAGTCAAAGGGCCGGACAAATTATTCGGATCCTTTCAACTCCGATAAACTTCGCTGATGCGCGAGTTGATCGCGAGCGTGGGTAGTCCCGATGGATCGGGATAAACTGTGATGAGGCTATCTGTTATCTCTGTGAGTAGACCGGACCGACAATCAAAGAGCTAATGGTAAACGTCTTTGCGGTGGCCGACGGCCACCACCAGAACCAGTAACTCGCCATCTTTGATCTGGCAGAGAATGCGGTAATCACCAACCCGGTAAAGCCAAAGTCCGACCAGATCAGCACTGAGTCCCTTGCCAAAGCGACGGGGATCAGCATCAGCGGTAATCCTCTCGTCGAGGTAGTCGAGAATGTCCAGCTGGGCTTGATGCCCGAGCTTCTTGAGTTCTTTCAAGGCCCGTTCATCGAACCTATAGACCCAGTTCACGCTTCACTCCCTTGGCGGAGTAGGTCTTGGCCGGACGCTGTAGCCGCTGGGTGGCCAAGTAAATATCCTCCAAGTCTTTAAGGTGTTCGAGAATCGCCTCGCGGGCGTAAAAAGTCTTGGTGCGCCCAGTCTTTTTGGCTAGACGATCTAGGCGGCTTTCGGTGTCGGAGTCCAGTCTGATAGCTAGCATGGAGGCAAATTACCGCTGATATACACGTATAGCAAGCCCGTAATCCACGCTCGCAAGAAAATAAGGGGCAGACTAATAGTTTTGTAAAGGAGAGGGGAACGTATTCGATGGAGAGTTCGAAGCACTAAACTGTCTGCCACCACAAAACTTGATACGAAGCACAAAGCTTCATTTAACCACTGAACCGCCAATTTTTTGTAGGTGCTGTTAGCGGTTCGTTGTTTTTCTTCTTTCGTCAATTTAGTCTTTGTTTATTAATAGTCGTTTTACCATTTCAAGGTCAGTTGAATTGTCGTTTTTAATAGTCAAAAAATATTTTGTCTGCCAACGTTTAGTTTTCTCGGCTTGTTTACTTGTTGCTGCGTCCCAAGGTGGATAAACTCTAATTCCACGTTTTCCTTCTATACCATTTTTTGTTATTATTCCCTTCTCCGCTAAAACAGATTTCGGAAATAAAAATTGTCCAAAGTTGTCGCCACATTTTGAGGTGATAATTACAAAATCTAAGTCGTCTAAAATGCCAAAGGGTTTCGTTATTTCGTCTTTATTTCTTTTCCAAATGGTCACAAACTGCCCAATTTTTGCCGGTGTAATTTTTGAAACACGATGTTGAATTGTCTTTCCGTGAAGTACAAATGAACAAGCTCCGTATTCCGCACTTTCGGAATTCAACTTTGGGTCTGTAAAGTCAAAACCACATTTATCATAAACGAATTCTTTCGCAACTTTTAGGTCGCAATGAAATGAATTTATTATTTTCAATGAGCTTTCTGTTGTCATACTTTTTACTCGATATTCTGTTCGTTGGTTTTGTGTTTCGGTGTCATACTACAATGACCACTAACGGTTCTCAGCTATACGCAGGCAGGGATTTTAACCTCTGTGGCCTTTCGGCCTCTAAAATAAGGGACAGGCTAATAGTTTTTTAAGCGCGTTGTCAGCAGTTCGGCTTTTATATTTCAAGATTTGTAACTCTATACGAAAAATACTTGTTAATCATTTTCATTGTCACCCTAGGAGGTATTGACCACATGGCAAAGTTTCTTAATTCACATAAAATGGGGTTGGTCAGTTGTCCCAATTTACCAAATTTCAAACTTTCGTTCACAATGTGTGCGGAACGTGGAAACTGCAATTCTTCATATCTTTTAAATGATTTTTCACTTAAACCATATTTTTGAATTGATTTAGCTAAAATATAAGCTCCTTCAATGGCCATGCATCCACCTTGCCCTAAATTCGGAGTAGTTGGATGAGCTGCATCGCCAAGCAATGTAACATTTCCCTTAGACCATCCTCTGTGTGGCTTTCTATCTGACAAACTATTTTTCAAGATGGTTTTCGTATTTTCAATTAGCTCTGGAATTGGGGAATGCCAATCACCAAACAAACGCCTCAATTTTCCCTTTGTTCCTTCCGGGCTGTCGTCTTGCATGTAGTTTTCATTCGATGTCGCCCACCAGCCATAAACGCCATTTTTTATGGGAACTATACCTACTCGTTGTCCTTTTCCATAAGTTTCGCTGCCATACCCTATTTCAAAGTTTGTTTTTACAACTCCACGCCAAATATTGTAGCCTCTAAATATAGGTGCTCCATCATTGATGATGTGTTTCCTTACCTCTGAATTTATTCCGTCTGCCCCTACTACCGCATCAAATATTTTATTTTCTCTATTTTCAAATTCAACGGAAATCTGTCCATTATCTAAGTGAGAGATACTCTTAAAACAATGGTTATTGTAAAGTTTAGCATCAATGTTTTTTAAAAGAATTCCGTGCAATTCTGCACGGTGGATACAGATTACTGGGTAGTCACTTTTGGGTTCTGACTTACTAAGTATTTTACCTTTGCTCGTTTTTAAATAAACCGTCTTAATTTGCCCGCTACTATCTAAAACTTCTTCAAATAATCGTAATTCATCCATCACGCAAAGAGCATTAGGAAAAATACTTATCGCAGCTCCAACCTCTTCAAAGCATTCTTTTTTCTCAAAGAGATGAATATCGAATTCTTGTGTTGTCAAGCAACGTGCAAATGTTAGTCCAGCTATACCACCACCAATTATTGCGATTTGTTTTTTGTTCCCCATCTGTAATTGATTTAACATAGAATAAAAAACATCTGTTGCAGAAAGAACGGGAAAATAAGCGCTAACCCAACGAAGAGGATTTTTG
The DNA here is from genome assembly GCA_034440155.1 of Verrucomicrobiota bacterium. Lineage (NCBI taxonomy): Bacteria > Pseudomonadati > Verrucomicrobiota > Verrucomicrobiota bacterium. The sequence goes on from JAWXBN010000101.1 coordinate 5,211, forward strand.
ATATTTTCATAAATTGATATTTTAAAATGAGGAGTTCTTTTAGAAAGAACTGCAAAGACCTTGATCAAAGTTAGAAGCGATATCAATCCATATCTGACCTTGGTGATGAATGATAAGGGGCGAACTCAACTTGAATGCGCAACTATTGCGGTGTGATCTGAAGTGCAGCACCGTCTAATCTATGGCTCATCCCCTGTCACCACACGGCGCAAAAATTCATCGTGCAAAAAAGAAAGCAAAGGCCTTCGGCCTCTAAAATAAGGGACAGGCTAATAGTTTTGTAAACGAGAGGGGAACGTATTAGATATACAGGTACAAGTGTCTTTCCAATAATAAGATATATATAACTACCTTGTAAGAATACACCCCTTCGCGATACAGGGAAAGTCCACTTTCATCTCCGTTTTCGCGCAAATTGCTCCGAAGGTGTTTGGGGTCAGAAATGGTTCTGAGCGGCGAGAATGCTCGGCTCGGACAATCGGAAGATTGTCCCTTCAGTCGCGAGGAGCAAATTGCACCACGAAGGGGGGAAACAATCCTGTGGTGAATCCTTTTTTCTGTAGGGCGAGCGGCCCTGCTTGCCGGGTGCCAGAGGTAACCAGAGAAACTCTGGCCCGTGGCAACCGAACCGGTCGCCCTACACGCGGAAAATCATGGGCCTTTGCGTGGAACTTATTTTCCCCAGAACGTTACTAGGAAGCATCCTCGGTCCCCGCGTCTTTCATCTCCGTTTTCGTGCAAATTGCCTGTGGCAAATTCCCCTTTGCCCATGGTCTGATGATTGGTTCGAGGAAGATAACAAATAACATTTGGCCCGCTACCGTATCTTAGCCGAGGAGCCTTCGAAACACGATTGATAGAATTCTGTACATGCGGGGCAATTCCCCCATGCAAACGATCAGTTATACAGACGCTAGAAATCAACTTGCCGGGTTAATGAATACCGCATCCCGCGACCGCGAACCTATCATCATTACTCGGAATGGAGCCGGGAAAGTGGTGCTACTGGCCATCGAAGAGTATGAGGCGATGGAGACGACGCTGCATCTTCATTCTACAGGGGTAAATGCCACCCAAATTCAGCAAAGTCTGGACGATTACGAAGCAGGCAAAATCCAGACGGGTGAGCTATGCGACTGAGGTGGTTACCGAATGGATGGAAAGACTACCGCTACTGGCAGGAAAACGACCGCAAAATCCTCGAGCGAGTGAACGAACTCGTCAAGGACGCGCAGCGTAATCCGTTCACGGGTATCGGCAAGCCTGAACCTATGAAAAATAATCTCAAAGGCTGGTGGTCGAGGCGGATTACTCAGGAGCACCGCTTTATCGATAAGGTAGAAAACGAAAGCCTCCTGATCATGCAGTGTAGGTTCCACTACGATGGTCACGTGTGCTGATCGTCAGGTTAGGCCTTGGCCTCAGGAATAAGGGAGGTGGTTAGTCAGGGCCTTTTTGACACAGGCACACCCTAGTAAGCAATTTGCTCATGGTTGATCGAAAAAAGGCAAAGTCAGTTTGTCGTTTGCCTTTGGCAATATACGTGTTGTTTGAAATTTAAGGGTCTCCGGGAAAAGGTGTGGGAATCTTTTCGAGGGGTTGGCCGGATTGGGCGAGTAATTCGCCTTGGTGAAGGGTTGCCCATTCCGTGATCATACCCAGCGCACTTCACCGGTGCCAAGACCGGAGTTACCGACAAGCAAGGCGAGACAGCGGCAACGATCGCGCTGACAAGAGATCGAGAAGCAACGCACGCTTATTTCCAAGCTGAACTCTCATCCCAATAAGGACTAACCCACAATACGATTCAATATAGAGAATCTTTTCTCTAATAATTCCAGTGTACTTTATGCAGTCATTGAGGACGGAAGGTTCACGGACAGGTGTAGTCATGGGGCAGTATTATTTCTGAGGTTAAATTTTCCTGTCCCGGGAGAAGAATTCTGTTTCTAAGCTCTCTAATCCGGGGGCTTTTAAGAAATTTGCGGATGATCGATTGCGAAATTCACGGGGGGTGCATTCAGCCCATTTGGTGAACCACCGGCTGAACTGGGCGGGGCTCTCGATGCCGATTTGATGGCCGACTTCTTTGATGGTAAAGTCCCCCATCGACAGGAGGGTTTTGGCGCGGAGACAACGCCGGTTTTGGATTTCGTAGTGGATCGTGTGGCCGTAAGTGGCTTGGAAGAGCCTGCGCAAATTGCGTTCGGACATCCCGCAGTGCCGGGAGAGTTCACACACTTCGACGTTGCGGTGCAAATTACTTTCGAGGAAGTGGAGGGCCTTAGACAGGGTGGCATCGCGGGTGTGCTGCGGGTGCGGGGTCGAGTCCGTGCCACCGGTGTGTCCGGTCAAGGCATCCATGGCTTGGAGGACAAATTGTTTCATGAGCTCGGTACGGAAATAGAGGCTTCTTTGGCCTGGGTATCCCCCGAGACTCCTGAGAGTCTGGACGTAAGAGGCTAGGAACCCGTAGTTTTTGCGGTAGGGGAGCGGATCTTTCAGGAAGTGATCGATAATCACTGTGGCACGGCTTTGTCCTTCCCACTGGCGAGGGACCAGTCCGAAGCTGCAGAAATCCAAGACGAGGTCTTTGGTCTTGAAGGAGGATATTTCGTGGAAGACCCCCGGTAGCGCAATAAAGAGGTCACCGGTTTTGAGCGGATATTTCTTTTGCCCGTGCTCAAAAATCCCGCTGCCGCTCCGGACAAGACAGAATTCATAATAGGTATGCCGGTGTTGCCGGTTAGTCAATTCCCGTTTGAAACGGGTCTCATCAGGGCCATAGACAGATAACCAATAAGCCCCCGCTTCGACAGTGTCGGAAATCCGGTTCTGGAGTATTTTGTCCGAAATGGTCAATTTTTTGTCCGGTGTAGCCATTGAAGTAAATGATACGTCACGTTACATTAGATTGTCAAAAATTAATTAAAAAACCCCCGGAAACCCCCTATGTCCCCCACACTACTCAATGAACCAACATTCAAAGTAACCGCCGAAATGATCAATTCCTTTAAAGAAAATGGTTATCTCGTGGTTGAAAACCTGATTGATCTTGGATTAGTCGAGGTACTCCGCCGTGATGCCGATGAAACTGTCGCCATGGCCATGGAAGCCAAGGCTAAAGGAGAGGCTGCTGCCCAAGGCTCTCATGCTGGGGTTTTTACTTGGTCTGGCGATTATATGAGTCCCGAGGAAATGAAGAAATATGAAGTCAACGGGATCCATGACATGCAGTTCCACCGCGGGAGTTTTTCACGCCTGATCATGGAAAAGAATGTCGGGGATCTGGCGCAGGCTCTGCTCGGGCCTGACGTGATGCTCCACCATACGAAGTTAATTTATAAAAAGCCCCACACGGGCGGGATGTTCCCGATGCACCAGGACTATCCTTATTTCCCGTTCAAGAACCACAGCATGCTGGCTTTCTCCATCCACCTCGATGACACAGATGATCATAATGGCGGGCTCCGAGTGATCCCGGGCAGTCACAAGCTCGGTCCCTTGGCCTTAGCGAATAAACCCGGGCAAAGCATGTATGTGGATCAAAAGAAGTATAAGCTCGAAGACGGGATCAGTGCCCCGGTGAAAGCGGGTGGGGTCGTGATTTTTAATTACCTGACACTGCATGGCTCACCCGTGAATCATTCAGATCGTTTCCGTCGTAATATTCTGCTGCAGATCAGGGATGCTCATGACATTCCTGATGGGGAAATGCATAGTTCACGAGGACAAGGCATGATTTTGCGTGGGAAAAATCCGCACTTTTACGCGACAGACCTGAGTAACCGGCATTAATCGCCAGACGTCCGCGGGGTGTCGCCCGAAACAACTAACCAGCTAAAAAAACAAGAAAGCCCGAAATATGGAAGACACATTAAAGATGACGCCCCGTGAACGTTTTATCCGAGCCCTTGAACGAAAACCGTTGCAGGGTTTGGTTCCCCATTTTGAGCTGGTTTTTTTCCTAACGATGGAGGCTTTCGGGAAAGTTCATTTTTCCCAGCGGCGTTATGATCAGTGGGATCAGATGAGCCAAAAGGAGAGGGACCTGCATATCACCGACAGCGCTCAGCTTTACATACAAACGGCTGAGTACTTCGGACATAGTGCGATTTTCCTGCATCCAAATCCTTCTAGCGACACGGAGATTTTCCGGCTCATCGACAAGGTCCGTGAATTGTCCGGGGATAAATATTTCCTCATGATGCATGGGGATGCGACCTTCGCGATTCCGGACGGGAATACCATGGTGGATTTTTCCTACAAGATGGTGGATGAACCTGAGGCGCTGCTCAAGGAGGCTCAAGATATGGTTGATAACAATTTGCGTTTCATCGAAAAAGTCAGAAATCATGGCGGCTTAGACGGGTTCGCTTTGTGCTCGGATTATTGCCTCAATGATGGGCCATTCATGAGTCCCAAAAATTTCTCTAAATTCGTCGGCTCTTACCTGAAGCAGACTGTCAAAAACCAGCGTGATGCGGGGTTCTACGTGATTAAACATACCGACGGCGATATCATGCCGATCCTTGATCAGCTCGTGGATGCAAATCCCCATGCGCTGCACTCCATCGATCCTCAGGCAAGAGTGGACATCGCCGAGGTTGAAAAACTCGTCGGTGACAAAGTCGCCCTTTGCGGAAATGTCAACTGCGGCTTGATCGACACGGGCACAGAAGCGGAAGCAATCGAATCCACCCGTTACGCCCTCAAACACGGTATGCCCGGCGGCGGATATATCTTTTCGACGAGTAACTGTATTTATACAGGCATGCGCCTCGAACGTTATAAACTCATCCTCGATGTCTGGCGCAAAGAAGGTATTTACGCCTAATCCTGATGGATCGTTAAACCGGCATTAACCGAAAACACCAAGAGCTTCCGGTAAACATTTTCCCCCCTTCTCCACCCCCTTGTTTTGTTTGTAGGGGGCTGAGGGGCGAAAAGTTGATTAAGAATAATTTGCCCGGTTTTTTATCGCCCGTTCATAGACGTGGACATATTCCTTGGCCGAATGTTCCCAAGTGAATCGGCGTTCCATGGCGTTACGGCGCAGGCTCTCGATGTGATGGGGGCGGTCGAACCAAGTGGAGATGGCCCAGCCGATGGTGTTATACAGGGCCCAAGCGGAAATCTCATTAAATTTAAAGCCGGTGCCTTGGCCGGTGGCTTCATCATAATTTTCCACCGTGTCATTAAGCCCACCGATGGCACGAACGATGGGCAGGGTGCCGTATCTGAGGGAATACATTTGGTTCAGGCCGCAGGGTTCATAAAGGGAGGGCATCAGGAAAAAGTCGCTACCGGCCTCGATCATGTGACTGAGTTCATTATTATATCCGATATAAACACCGACCCGCCCGCGAAAACGGTGCTCGAGGGAACGGAAGAAATCTTCGGTGCGTGTATCCCCGCTGCCTAAGAGACAAAACTGCATGTCCATGGCGTCGAGTGCCCGGGGCAGGGCTTCCTCAATCAGGTCGAATCCCTTTTGGTCGGCAATGCGGGAAATGATTCCGAAAAGGGGAATGTGGGGATTCGTGATGAGTCCGAGCCTCTTTTGGAGTTCGAATTTGCATTTGGCTTTGCCGCGCATGTCATTAATCGAGTAGGTAGCGGTGATGAATTTGTCGGTTTCGGGGTTCCACTGGGTGTAATCCACGCCGTTGAGGATACCGAAGAGGTCGTCTTTTTTGGCGAGGAGCTGGCTGTCGAGTCCGCATCCGCCGATGGGTCCGAGGATTTCCTTGGCATAAGTCGGGGACACCGTTGTGATCGCATCGGCAAAGTGGATACCGGCCTTTAAGAGATTTAACCCGCCAAAATCTTCAATGACTCCCCCGTTAAAATATTCCCCACCCAGACCGATATAAGTAAAAGCACTGGCGTGGAATTTGCCTTGGTAACCCATATTATGGATCGTGAGTACACTGGCCGTGTGCGAGAGGGGGGAGAGGATACGGTCCCAGGTTTTCAGGAAGGTCGCTGTGAGTGATGTCGGCCAATCATGGAGGTGCATGACATGGGGAGTCCAGGCCAGGTCCTTGCAGACTTGCAGGGCGGCCTTGCTCAGGAGGCCGAAACGGAATGCGTTATCCTGGTATTCCCCCCCGATATCACCATAAATCGCCCCCCGTTTGAAAAAACGCGAGTAATCGACGAACATGACCGGGACCTCGTCATAAAGCATGCCTTCATGGATACCGACCCAGTTCTCTTCACCCTTACCCATGTGGATACAGGAGGAAAAGCGGAATTTAATATTGTATCTCACCGGGTCTATCGTGTCATAAAAGGGGATGATGATCCTGACATCATGCCCTTGGCGTTTGAGTTCGCGGGGCAATGCCGAGACGACATCAGCCAGTCCACCGGTCTTTGCAAATGGTTCACACTCAGATGCGACAAAAAGGATACGAAATTTGCCTGATTTTCCGGGCTTGAGTATTGTTTTTTTGAGCGGCTTTTTCTGTAGAGAAGTCGGAGCTTTTTTGCTGGGGGCTTGGGCTTTTATCTTTGTCACGTCGGCTTTTGGCTTTGAATCCTTGGCCTTTGGTGGGGACTTTTTGCCTTTTTTATGGAGTTTTAAGGCTGCTTCGGTAGATTCGAGCGTCTTGGTGGCCTGGACTACTTCTTTTTGAAGTTTCTTGCCCTTTTTCGAATTTTTATCTTTTTTCTTTCCCATAAACGAATCCCGTTGTTCACTCATTTTAAGTATGGAAATCCTGCATGAACAGGTTTGGCTGGATAGAGCCCGTGCACACTCGTCCCGGGTGTCGCGCTGGGTCCAGCCCCATTTACAGCGCAAGAGCATGGAGCAAAAAGAGCCTGTCGTCGATTTTCTTTTTTCATATTACTCGTTACGTCCCGGGCAACTCTTAAAATGGACCCCGGGCGAGGGCGTGATCCTGGGAGGGGCGAGGGGTGAAAGTTTTCTAAATGAAAAGCATTTTGCCCGCGTGGAGGGCCGGGGGGTCGCCTTGGATATAAAAAGCTTGGCCTCAAAGAGGATGGTAGGACTCTCTTACATCCGCAATTTGCTCCGGACGACTCTCGTGCGACCCGCGCAATTTGCCTGTTACGGCCTTCACGAATGGGCCATGGTTTATCGGGCCCCGGAGATCCGGCATACAGAATTACCTTTGAGGATGGCCCCGGACCAAATCGCGCGGTTTGTCGAAACCCAGAATATCTGCTGCACACATTTTGATGCTTTCCGGTTTTTTACCCCCGAGGCTCGGCCCCGGAATAAATGGCAGCTCGAACGCCCCGGCCAAACGGATTTCGAGCAGCCCGGCTGTATCCATGCAAATATGGACCTTTATAAATGGGCATATAAATTACTCCCCTGGATCGCTTCCGAGCTCGTCGCCGACTGTTTCGAACTGGCCATGACCGCCCGGAAAATCGATATGCGCGCCAGCCCTTATGATCTTGAGGCGGCCGGTTACGCCCCTATCCGGATCGAAACCCCCGAGGGCCGGGAGGAATATGTCGAAGCGCAGAAACAAATTGCCCGGGATGCCGAGCCTCTCCGGCAAAGATTGATTCAGGCTTATGAACGGGTGATTGGTCATCAGGGTTAACAGGAGTTTTTGTCCGCGAGTGGTCGAGAGATTCATTTTTTTCAATTATTTGTGTGGTGGCGGTCGCTCTGGCTCTTCTGGGCGTAAAAAGTCATCGGATGAATTTGAAATAATTAGGGAGCTTCATTCAGAGCCATTTGCGCGAGCAAAATACGGTATATTTCTCCGCGTCGGATTTGGAGGACGGTAACGACGAAGCTATTCTCTTCAAAAGAAAAGCCAGAGACAACAGGTTTTGAGCTTTTGGCCTTTATCCACTTATCGACAGTGATATTAAAGTTCTCAGTCTTGGGACTGAATTTTGTTTTTTGATAAATCTCTTTCAAGGTGGTGCCCCCATCGATTTTCCATTTGTCCGGAGAAACTTGGCGGATTTCATCGGGGAGCTGGTCAAATTCATTGGAGACTTCGCCAATGACCGCCTCGATAATATCTTCCATCGTGATCATCCCGATAATACTGCCATCAGGAGCCTCGACTAAAGCGAGGTGATAACGTTTTGAGGTCAGAATTTTCAGACCTTCCTCGATTTTGAGGGAATCAGATATTTTAATGATGGGACGCACGAAATTTGCGATCACGGCCTCTTTGCGGCTGGGAGACATGGCCAAGAGCTCTTTGTAGTTTAGGTATCCGGTGATGCCCTGTATCGTGCCATCCTTGCTGACGGGATAACGGGTGTGCAGGGTGGTAGCCGCCCGTTCAAAATTATCAATGTTACTTTTAACCAGACTGAAGTAGGTGAGGGCATCAATCGGGATCATGATATCGCGCACCATTTTATTTTGTAGGCTGGCAGTATTAAGAATGATTGATTGTTGCGCCGAGCTGATGATGGCACTTGAATGGGCCATACGAGTGATGGTGGTTAAGTCTAAAATACTCATTTGGTTCTCATTATGTTTATTCTTGAATGGTTTTGAGATGAACTCAGTCAGGAATATGATTGGTCGAAGAAAAAAGATCATTACTTGCAGAATCGGACCAAAAATGGGAGCCAGTCTCTCCGCAAAGCTTACTCCGATCACCTTTGGCAGGATTTCTGTGCAGACAAGGATGACTGCTGTGAATATGATGGAGAATATCCACAAATTTTCTGCTCCATACACATCATCAAAGGCACCACCAGCAAAAGTGGCTCCTCCGGTGTGGGCGATGGTATTAAGAATCAGGATAGCCGCAATCGGCCGATCAATATTCGATTTCATACGCATCCACATTTTGGCCCAGAGCTTGCCCTTGCCCGCCGCCGCTTCGAGCCGGACGGGATTCAAGCTCAGGAGCATAGCCTCCATGAGTGAGCAAAGAAACGAAACCACGACAGCGACCGTTACACTAACTAATAAAATCGTCATAAGTGCCGAAAAATTAGCATAATAGCGCTCGAATGCAAAAGAATCAGTGTAAAAAACTCATCATTGATTCATCAATAAATCATTCCGTCAGGGAGATTTGCTTCCTTGCGTCAGTGGGGGCGGTTCTGCTAGGGTAGTAAGCTTATCTATGATTAGTTTTATCCGAGGAAAACTTGTGGAAGCCAAACCGACGGCGGTATGTGTGGAGTGCGGAGGGCTGGGGTATGATGTGCATATCCCGCTTTCGAGCTTCGGCAAATTGCCTGCAATCGGTGCGGAAGTATATTTACGTACCCATCTCACGATCCGAGAGGATGCTCATATCCTTTTCGGTTTTGCTACGGAGGAGGAACGTGAACTTTTCCGCTTGCTCATCGATAAGGTCAGTGGTGTGGGTCCGGTGCTGGCACTTAAAGTCTTGAGCGGGATGAATGTGGATCAGTTCAAAGCCTGTGTCTTGAGCGGGGACACCAAGACCCTGAGCAAATTGCCCGGGTTAGGCAAAAAGACGGCTGAACGGATCGTCGTCGAGCTCAAGGATAAACTCTCCCTCGGCCCGGTCAGTAGTACGGGAATGGATATTTCCGGCGGTTCTGCGCAAATTGCCCGGACGGGTGAAAATGCAGCGTTCCATGACGCCGTGGGGGCACTGGTCGCCTTGGGCTTTAAACAGGCCGATGCCTGGACAGCCGTGCGCAATTTGCTCGGTAAACCCGAGTCGAAGGATATGAAGCTTGAGGAAATCGTCCGCGAAGCCATCAACTCGCTGACTTAGTTATTTTTATGGTTTTCTGGATTTATTACGCAATTTGCGTTGTAGGACGATGAGGACAAGTCCTGCCCCGCAGCCTAATAACGCGTATGCGGAGGGTTCAGGAACGGCTTGGACCGTTAATTGCATGATCTGCCCGTTGACATTGCCTGCACCGAAATCAGCCGTTTGCGCAATGGTAGCCCTGTCGATTGTCCAGAGGGCGGAATCGAGGGCGCTGTAGTTAATGCCATTATAAGTCACAGAACCTGCGACATCCGCCAGATAATAAGCAAATGACGCCCCAGATATGGATGTGAAAAAACCCGCCGCATTATCGGTGAAAAATCCGCCTGTATAAATATCACCGTTATTCAGCCCGGCGACATTTAAATAGATACTGATGACATTAGCTCCTGTCATCGGAGCAGTGAAAGGGGGGAAACCAGTGATACGTGAAACATCATTTATGCTCGCCATGGGTGCCAGAAAATCCGGTGCGGCGCCCGTGTATTCAAAATTAAAATCCAAGCCTCCTGTGGGGTCAATAGATGCCGCGGTGCTAATTCCGGGGCTATTACCCGGATCGACACTACCTGAACCGCTGATTTGCCCGACAGAAAGTGTTCCTTTGAGGGCTGTCCCGGTTTGAAGCGTGAGATTACCTAGCGTGGCAGTACCTTGGACCGTACCGGATTCGAGCGTTATATTGGAGAAATTTGTGATATTGAAATTAACCGTGATTGCATTGCCCGTACCGGCATCGAATTTCAAAGTGTTACCGCCCGTGCCGCCGTCGAGTGCCCCATTAATGGTGCTGCCCTGCTTGAGGATGATTTCATCATTGCCTCCTCCCATGTCCACTGCGAGCCCATTGGTCCCTGATATCGTTCCCGCATTCACGAGCCTGTCGTCACCCCCTCCAAATTGAATGGCGGCACCGACACCTACAGCGCCGTTTCCGGTGATCGACCCGGTAGAGTAGTTGGTGATCGTATTATTAAAGTTCCCCGCGATTTTGATGGCGTACTCATTTTCCCCGAGGATGCTTCCTGTATTATGGATCACGATGGCCGACACCCCGGCGTTTCCGTTGCCGTCATCGACTTGGATACCCCTTGCTTGACCGGAGATTGATCCTGAGTTTGTGACGAATCCGCCCCCGAGGGCGAATCCTTCACTATTACCGTCCATGGCCCCGGTATTGCCTTTGGCTTGGACGAAGCCGTAATTATAGATAGTGGCAGCCCCGTCGATATCGATGCCGTCACCGTCGGCGGTGGGGGAGTTTGTATTACCTTTGATGGTCCCGAAATTAACCACGGTCGCGACATTCGAGAATCCATCGACATTAATACCGGAGCCGCTGCGCCCGATGATGAATGCCCCGGATTGGTTCGTGATTGCGATATTGATTTTTGTCTCAATACCGTGTGTGCCCCCGGTGATGGTGCCACTGTTATATATCCAGTTATTCGTCTGAGCCGGGAAAAGGTTCGTGCTGAATGCGATGCCTTCCTCGGTGGCAGAGATAATCGTGCCGGTATTCGAAATAATCCCGCTGACGATTCTGAGGCCCTTCTGGGAACCGCTAATCATTCCGTAATTATAGATCCGGCTATTTGTATTGATCTGGGAATCATAAGCGTCCCCCGTAGTCGAGAAAATCGAGCCGTCATTGGTCAGGGTATTATTTGAGCCGGGGCGGATCGCATCTGCATTTGTGGCCGAAATGGTCCCGCCCGAATAATTAACCACCAAGCTATTGCCGGCTGTGATACTGTCGAGGTCAAGGGCTTGACCGCTTGTTCCACCACTGAATAACCCGGCATTGTGGAGGGTGAATGTGGAGCCTCCCCCGCGCACCTGTAGCCCGTCATCGCTGCCCCCTTTGAGGGTGGCCAGCGGGCCATTGGTGATGGAAAAACCTGTGGTATTGCCATTCTGCGTACGGATTGCCCGGTCACTGGTAGAGATTAATAAACCTAGGTTGGTAATTGATGCGTTGTTCCCGTTAATCGTTACAGCCACACCGGCAGTTGATAATCCCGCGTTGTTTGAGATAAATCCTGTTTCGTTTAAAATCAATATTCGTCCGGTGGCATTAGTGCCTGTGGTAATGCTAAAGCTTGTGGCGTGGATCACTGCGGTATTGCACAGCGCCAGGACAAGGAGAGTGAAGATATGTTTTTTCATGGGGGGGGGTAATCCGTCAGGGACTTCGGTTGACTAGATAGGTAGCGGCAGGAATGTGGCAGGCGTATGGCGGATGTGTGAATAACGGGTGACAAGGCTGTCCATGTTTTTCGGGGGCTTGTCGTCCGTGCAAATTGCGCGGGGCGGTGAAAACTATTGTTCCCATCTGGGGAAATTTCGTTTAAGGAATTTGTCTTCTCACATGAAAGACATTGTTTATTTTGATTTGGAAACGCAAAAAACCGCCGATGAGGTGGGGGGATGGGATCCTGCCTCAAAGATGAAGATGAAAATGTCCATTGGGGTGACTTTCTCGACCAAAACAAACCAATACCATATTTATACCGAGGATCAGGTGGAGGATATGATCCAGCAGCTCATGAGGGCGTCTGTGGTCGTGGGGTTTAACCATGTGAATTTTGATTATCAGGTATTAGCAGGGTACAGCTTGCTAGATTTTAAGCAGATTCCGAGTTTTGACATGCTTGTCGAGGTGGAGAAGATCCTGGGGCACCGTCTGAAGCTCGACTCGATTGCGGAAGCCACACTGGGGTATAACAAAACCGCCGACGGTTTGGATGCGATCCGGTGGTGGCGAGAGGGCAAAATCTATGAAATCGCCGAATATTGCGCCTTTGACGTGAAAATCACAAAGGAAGTTTTTGAGTACGCCCTTTCCTATAAGGAACTTTTCTATCTGGATAAATTCAAAAAACGCCGTTGCATGAAGACGGATTGGAAAGTTTGATGGGGTAAAGGATGGCGGGATACGGTTCAAAAGCCAAAAAATATCCGGTTTGGCTTGTTATTTTTAAGTACATCCCCTTGCAAAAGGTCTGATCCGATTTTATGATCAAGATTCAAGTAGAAATCTATGATTGAAAATTTCGACCAGTCAGCCCTGCTTTTGATCGGCCATGGTTCGTCCAAAAACGGCGAATCGGGGGCGGCCTTGTCGTTTCAAGCAAAAATGCTGAAGAGTTGCGAGATATTCAAAGAGGTCAAAGAGGCGTATTGGCAGATGGATCCCCTGATTAATGATGTATTACCCACTATCCAGTCAAAAACGATTTATATTGTCCCTTTCTTCTTGAGCGAAGGTTATTTTACGCAGCAGGTTTTACCCCGGCATTTAGGGTTAAGGGGGCGTTTCGCCCACCAAGCAGGCAAAGACTACTTTTATTGCCGGCCTGTGGGGGTGCATCCGAAGATTGATGAGATTATTAATAGCCGTATGACGACCATCTTGACTTGTGAAGGAGCACCCATCCCCCAAGAAACATGCCTTTTTATTGCTGGCCATGGGACAAATAGGGCAAAAGACTCGTCCCGGTTTGTGCTCGAACAGGTGAAAAGGTTACAGGGGAAAACCCCGTTTGCTGAGGTGAAACCGTTTTTTTTGGACCAAGCCCCTTATATTAAGGACTGGCGCACACTGACTGATAAGAAGCAAATTGCAGTGATTCCCTATTTTCTCAGTGACGGGCTCCATGTTTCCGAGGATATCCCCGCACTATTGGGGTTCAGTGAGAATGAGGAAATCGAGGCTTTTAGCCTTGTGGCAATAGGGACTCCAAAGGTAAATGAATCGGGAAAGCTGGAATTCACCCAGTTTATAATGAAAAAGAGGTTGTTTGGGGAGAAGGATCTGATTGTGGCCGGGGTGGAAGGCCGCAAGATCTGGTATACTCGGTCTCTCGGGCGTGAACCAATGATGGCCAATATCATATTAGACTTGTGTGATGAGCATACCGAAAAGATGTAATCAGCCTGAAGATTGTCTCAGAGAAAGGGCAGGAGTAGGCGGGTGAATCTCTGAAGAAGACACGGGGAAGGGTAAAGCGTTCAAAAATTTTTTAAAAATATTCTTGCAGGATTTTTAAAGGCTGTTACAAAACAGGGAAACTAATTGGGGAGGATCAGGCAACTGGCATACCAAATGCTTGATTCTTTAAAGGTTCTCAAAACCAAAACCACGAAATAACCTAAACAAAAACGAGGAAAACAAATGAATAAATTCAGCATGATCACTCTTTGTGCAGCTGTCGCATTGACCTCCAGCCTCTTCGCCGGTAGCGATAAGGTTGAGGAAATGAAAAAGATGCTCGAAGATCAAGGCATTCAGCCAAACTACGTCGAAACAGCCCAGAAAGGTGTTAAACTTTCCGGATATGTTGACGTCAGTTATACATATAGCCCTAATCAAGGTTATACAGATACATCGACGACAACAGCGCTTCCTGCTGGTGCTCCTAATGCAATTGTGACATCACCTACTGGTGCTACAAATGTTGCTCCGATGAACAATCGTGATTCAAACGATTTCAGCGTGAATGCTGTCAAACTCACTCTTGAAAAAGACCTGAGCGACGCAAATGAATTCACCGCTGGTTTCCGTACTGACCTCATGGTTGGTGAAGACGCCCAAGTCATGAGTGGTAATAATACTCCTGCCGTTGGTTCTGGATTCAGCAGCCAAGCTAGTTCCCTCTTCTTGGAACAAGCTTATGTTCAATTCCGTGCCCCTATTGGCAATGGTATTGACTTCAAGGTCGGTAAATTCGTTACATTGCTCGGATACGAAGTCATCGAAAGCCCTGCGAATATTAACTTCACACGCGGCCTTCTTTTCACCTTCGCTATTCCTCTGACACATGTTGGTGCCCTTGCTAGCTATAAATTCAACGATATCGTTGATATGCAAATGGGTATCGTCAATGGTTGGAACAATGACGACACATACTTCGGAATGGGTCCTGGCACTCAAAACAATGCCGGTTCATTCGCTAAAGCTGTCACAGGCCGCATTAACGTAACCGCTCCTGGTGGAAACGCTAACATCGCGAATTCCTTCATCATTAGTCCTAATGGTGGCGAAGTTGCTGGCGGATTCCCTGCTAACACAACCAATGATTCCTCACCATCAGCCAATAATACTTGGACTTATGACATCTGGGGTAACTGGGCACCAAAGTTTGCTAATGACAAACTCCTCCTCGGTTTCAACGGTGTTATCGGTGGTGACAATCAGCTCAACACAACAGCACTTCCTGTCAATAACCAACGTGGTAATATCTACTACGGTGCTGCACTGTATGCTAAATACCAATTCACACCGAAATTCAGCTTAGGTTCACGTGCTGAATACTTCGTTGACTCAACAGGTATGCGCACAGGTTGGAATAGAAGTGCACAAACAGGTGTTACATCCCAATCACAACTCTGGGAAGTTACCCTCACAGCCAGCTTTGACCTCTGGGAAAACATGCTTGCCCGTCTCGAATATCGTCATGACGGTGGCAACATTAACCCTTACGGTTACCAAACAAGCGGTCAAGGCAGTGCTAATAACAACACTGTTGCTTTGAACTTCGTTTACAGCTTCTAATCCAAGCCTAAATAAAGATTCTTTTTTAAACCCCGACCTTCACTGGTCGGGGTTTTTTATTGTCTAGACCACTACCGGGAGGGACAAATCTCCCCACTTTCCCGTGAACGCAAAGACCAAAAAAACTGGAGGGACGAGTTTCACCTCGTCCACGACCCCGGGACCCAAGCCGGATTTTGTCCGTGAACGCAAAGACCAAAAAAACTGGAGGGACGAGTTTCACCTCGTCCGAGACCACCGGACCAAGCTGGAAATTGTCCGCGAACATAAAGACCAAACAAACTGGAGGGACGAGTTTCACCTCGTCCGAGACCACGGGACCAAGCTGGATTTTGTCCGTGAACACAAAGACCAAATAAACTGGAGG
>JAWXBN010000102.1 GCA_034440155.1 Verrucomicrobiota bacterium
CACAAACCCCGTGGATATCCACGCCGTGTGGAGTGCCGTGATCGCCTCTGCGGCAGTCGAAAGACCCCTTATTCAAACTTACGTTTCCGCCGGGAAACCCCTATCCATGGACGGGGACACATTGGTCGTCGGATTTAATAAGGCGAATGAATTTTTCGCCCACCAGCTGAATACCCCAAAACAAAAAGATTTTATCACGGACAAAATCCGCGAGGCCGCCGGACGACACCTCGCCGTTGGATTCCGGATCACGGACTCTGTGGAGGCCGCCAGCGCCCCAGCGCCCGCGCAGTCCGCCCAGCCCGTCACCAGTAGGCCGAAGCCCGCACCGTCGCCCGAGAGTGTGATCACAGCTCCAGAAGAACCTCCCGCCAAGCCGGACATCGCCATTACCGCCCCGCCGCGTGAACCCCAAAAGAAAAGCCTCGATGATCTCAAAAGCGACCCTTTTATTAAAGAGGCAATGGAAGTTTTCCGCGCTCGGATTATTGATTATAAACCCGCAAAAAATTAATCGCGGCACACTCGACCCCACAGAGGAGATTTAAAAAAAAATATGAATGTCATGAAAATGCTCGCCCAAGCCCAGAAAATGCAGGGGCAACTCGCTAAAACCCAGGAATCGCTCAAAACCCGCACGGTCGAAGCCAGTGCAGGCGGTGGAGCGGTCACCGTCGTCTCAAATTGTGAAGGCACGATCCAGTCGATTAAAATCAACCCAGAAATCCTCAAGCCAGAAGATGCCGACATGGTCTCTGACTTGGTCCTCACAGCCGTCCGCCAAGCTCAGGAATCCGGACGCAAAATCTCGGCTGACGAAATCGGACAAATCACCAAAGGCATGGACCTGCCCGGCATTAACCTCGGCCTCTAAAAGAAATATGCCACACGATTACCCTGATGCCCTGAAAAATGCGATTAACGCATTAAACAAATTGCCCGGCATCGGGAAACGTAGTGCAGAACGTATCGCCCTTTCCTTGCTGGAAGAAAAAAGTGAAGTAGCCAAAGAACTCATCCAGGCAATCCAATGCGCCCTGGAAAAAGTCCGGCATTGTACGACATGCGGGAACTATACCGAAGCCGACCCCTGCGCAATTTGTTTGGATCACTCACGCGACCCGGGAATCATCTGTGTGGTGGAGACTCCCCACGACATTCTCTCCATTGAAAAAGCAGGGAGTTTCCACGGAGTTTACCATGCCCTCATGGGCCGTCTTTCCCCTTTGGACGGGGTTAATCCTGAAGATCTCCGCATCAAAGAGCTCATGGAAAGAATTACTCATTTCCCAGTCCGGGAGGTCATATTAGCGCTTGGCACCGAGCTAGAGAGCGAAACCACAGCGATTTACACAGGCAAGTTATTAAAAGAAAAAAACATCCCCGTCACCCGAATTGCTTATGGAATTTCTGCCGGAATGGGGTTAGAATACGCGGATAGCTTGACACTATCACGTGCTTTAGAAGGCAGAAGAGCAATTTAACCATGACCATTAATGCTCTATTCTTTGATCTCGGAAAGGTATTGCTGAATTTTGATTTCGGCATTGCCAAAAAATCTCTCGCTAAAAAATCATCGCTGACCCCTGCAAAAATCGAAAAACGTTTCTTCTCAAATCCCGCCTTTACCCTCTACGAAAAAGGAACAATCACTACGATTGAATTCTTCCAATCCATGTCCGACTGGCTCGACTATAATGGCACTCTGGATGAAATGGCCGATATTTTCTGTGAAATTTTCTGGGAACACGAAACCAATATCGAGATAGCGAACCAACTCTCCAAAAAAATGCCCGTTTACCTCGTCTCCAATACATGCGAGGCCCATATCGAATATTTCGAACCGAAACATACTTTCCTGCGTGAATTCAAGTTCCTCTACTATTCAAACCGCATCTGTGCCCGTAAACCTGAACCGGAATTCTACGGCCACGTCATTTCCCACAGTGGGGAAGATCCCCGGAAAAGTATTTTCGTCGATGATCTGGAGGCCAATATCATCGGAGCCAAAAAAGCAGGGTTTAACACCATCCATCTCACCCCAAAAACCAATCTCCGCAAAGAACTCGCCCGTTTTGGGGTAGAAGCCTGACAACCCAGTCACTGGGCATTTGATCATTCCCCCCCCAGCGCAACTTGCACAGGGGATAAATAAAAGCCCAGCGCGCAGTCAAGGGGGGGAGAATTACATCGCCGCAAAAGAGGCTTACTGCTACGACCAAGGCCCCAGAGACTTATATCTTTTCAATCGAAATTTCGTAATCCTCGATGACTGGGTTACTGAGGAGGTCTTTGGCAATTTGCTCGAGTTTCTCACGGGTCTTTGTGATGTCCTCACCGGATATTTTTAGCTCAATGGATTTGCCCACACGGGCTTCTTCCACACATTCCATCCCGAGATGGTGGATGGCGTTTTTCACCGTGACCCCTTGGGGGTCGAGAACGGTGCGTTTGGGCATGACAGTAACAATGGCTTTCATCATAAATTTAATTTCTCCGGTTATTATTTAATTCCGACCTTTTTGAATGTCTGATCCACGTAACGGAAATGGATTTTCAGGTCACAGAGTTTATCAATCTCGGAAGGCTTCAGGAATCGGGCAATTTGCTTATCACCCTTGAGATTCTCGGCCAGAGATTTATCCCCCTGCCAAGTAGCCATAGCCGAACGTTGAACAGCCTCATAAGCATCCTTGCGGAGCATTCCCTTACGGGTAAGGTCGAGTAATACACTTTGGGAAAAGAAAAGGCCTTTTGTCTTCCAGAGGTTCTTCGCCATATTCTCCGGATAAACGATGAGTTTATCGACGAGATCAATCAATTTATAGAGCATGTAATCAAGGGCGATACAACTATCGGGGAAAATCACGCGTTCCGCACTGGAGTGAGAAATATCGCGTTCATGCCAGAGGGCCACATTTTCAAAGGCGGCCATGGCGTTGCCACGGATGACACGGGCCAAACCGCTCAAGCGTTCACCGGTGATCGGATTACGTTTATGGGGCATGGCTGAACTTCCCTTTTGGCCTTTCGAGAAGAATTCCTCGACTTCCAAAACCTCGGTACGCTGGAGGTGGCGGAATTCCGTGGCCCAACGGTCTATACTGGAGGCGAGCAAGGCCAGGGTAGACATGTACTCGGCATGGCGATCGCGTTGGATTACCTGAGTCGCGAGGGGGGAAGCTTTCAGTCCGATTTTTTTGCAGACATACTCTTCGACCCGGGGATCGAGGTGGGCATGAGTACCGACGGCACCGGAGAGTTTGCCGACCCGGATATTTTCACGGGCATTTTCGAGGCGGGTGATTCCGCGGTTAAACTCATCGTACATCAGAGCCATTTTCAGGCCGAAAGTAATGGGTTCAGCATGGATCCCGTGGGAACGCCCGATCATGGGGGTTAATTTATATTTCTTCGCTTTTTTTGCGATGACCTTCAGCAGCTCATAGAGGTCGTCGAGGAGGATGTCCGCCGATTCGACGCATTGGACGGCCATCGTCGTATCGAGCAAATCGCTCGAGGTTAGTCCTTGGTGTATCCAGCGACCGGCCTTTCCTGCGGGTTTGGCGACGACTTCGAGGAATGCTAGCACATCGTGATTAGTGACTTTTTCAAGTTCATGGATTTCTTCGACACTGGTGATTTTTGCCTTTTGGCGGATAGTCTTGGCATCGGCTTTCGGGATGACCCCGATTTGCGCCATTCCTTCACAGGCGAGCTTTTCAATTTCCAGCCAAATATCGAGTTTGGTGCGTTCATTCCAAATCTCGGCCATTTCCTTGCGTGAATAACGTGAAATCATAAGACAGAAGACTTCACACAAACTTAGGACAAATGAAAAGGGATTTTTTCAGGGAAAATCCGGGATTTAAGCCCCCTCACCCTTTGCAGCCTTGTTTTTACGGTTAAAGTCGTAACGGAGCTGGAGGAGCTCCACAGCCAAAGCAAATCCCATCGGCAGGTAGATATAACCTTTGGGGACGTGCTGGTGGAGCCCCTCCATGACCAAGGTCGTACCGATACAAAGCAAAAAGGAAAGGGCTAGGATTTTGACGGTCGGATAAGTCGTAATGAATTGGCTGACTTTACCGGCAAAAATAATCACGAGGATAAACGAAATCAACACTGCTCCGATAATTACTCCGAAATGGCTGGTTAATCCCACGGCGGTGATGACCGAATCAATCGAAAAAACCAAATCAAGGACAACAATTTGTGTAATACTACTCCAAAAAGCGTCGACTGCCTTGACGGTGGTGTGTTCTTCCCTGAACTCCACCACGTGATGGATTTCTTTGACCGCCTTATAAAGAAGGAAAAGTCCACCCGCCAGCAGTACAATATCTTTAATCGATAAATGTCCAATCACAGGATGACTCATCTTGATCAATAATCCCGCACCAAAAAGCATAAGAATACGCAAGCCCAGGGCCAAAGCTAATCCGATAATCCGGGCTTTATTTTGCTGTTCCTTCGGCAGCCTGCCGGTCACGATCGAAATAATCAGGATATTATCCACCCCCAGGACTAGCTCTAGGCCGATCAATAGGAAAAAAGTGGCGATTAAATTAACGTCGAGGAGGGATTCCATAATGCCGCAGTCTATAATTAAATAATAATTTTAAAGCAATTTACTTTTATACCGGAGACCTTCAAATCGAGTTTCTCCATCGAAAATATTTTTTTAACCTTGGCTGTCACGACATTTTCACTCACCAAGATTTCGTTAGTTTGGGCAAGGTCCTCTCCCAGTTTAGAGGCTTGATTGACTGCATCCCCGAAAAAATCTTTCCCGGGGATCAATAACACTTCCCCGTAAGATATCCCCACACTGACTGAAACCCCGTCCCCTTTATGAGTCTGGAAATGTCGGACTACCTCGACGGAAGCTTGGAGCGCCTGCTCGGGCTTATCAAATACGGCATAAGCATTATCCGCCTCAAATTTTACAATCCGACCTTTATATTCGAGGATTTTTTTCTCGACGATTTGATGCATGACACGGATTTTGCAGAGAAAATCGACGAGCCCATTACGTTGTACAGACACGGTAAATCCGCTCATGTCCAAGATAAAAACAGCTTTTTTGACACCAAATTTTTTCCAAAGCTCTTTTTCAAAGGACCTCCTTTGCAGCTTGGGTAGCTGTACACATTTGTCGATGTAGGCATAAAATTCTTTCATCCTTATTCCTTTCCTTTGCGGCGTTGTGCCGTCTGGGGCAAATCATCCCCGGAGAGTTTTAAGTCATCTTTCATCTGCTGGAAAAGTTCCCTAATCGAATCCCCGATCCGTCCTGATAACTCCGTCCGGTCTTCTCCTTCCGCCGAAAAGAATGGCCGACCGAAACGGATCCAGAGGCTCTTCCTTTTTTTCCAGGCGGGAATCGAATAAATCTGGTCCGTCCCGAGGATACAGGAAGGAATAATGGGAACAGAAGCCATTTGCGCCAAGGCCGCGACCCCGGGTTGTAGGGTTGCCCCATTCAAGACTGATTTATCCCCGGTGCGGAGTCCTCCTTCAGGATAAATGCCCAGAATGTGCCCGGCACGGAGGCGTACCAGAGCGGTTTTCACCGCTTTCCTGTCCTTGGAAAAACGGTCGATCGGAAAACAGTCCGACCATGTAAGAATACGGCCCACGACCGGAATGGTTAAAAACTCCGCCGACGTCATAAAATGGACTTGCCTTGGAACGGCCGCTATCAATAACACCGGGTCGAAATGGCTGATATGATTACCAACAAGAATCGCGGCACCCTGCTGGGGAATATACTCTTTTCCTTCCACTTTGACTTTCCAAAATGGAGCAAAAGGGAGGTTGGCCGTAATTTTGGCACATTCGTAAATGAAGCGGCTCACAGGCAGTGTAAAAGGCTACAGTTCATCCGGGTCGATCCCGATCGCCATAATCGAACAATCGGTAATCACATGGAGTTTCAGTTCCGTGGCTTTTTCAATAACATCATCACTTTCCGTGCCGGGATTTAGCCATACCTCACGGGCTCCTTTTTTGGCAACGTCTACAAGGACTTTTATGGCGACAGCCGGAGGCACATAAATACTCACCATATCCAAGGTCACTGGAATGTCCAAAATCGATTTGTAGCAGGTTACCCCTTCCACTGTGGTTTCCCGAGGATTCACAGGATAAACATCGAAGTCTTGTTGAATAAAAGCGCGCACGGCTTTATTCCCGAATTTTGTCCGGTCACCTGAGGCTCCTATGATAGCGATGGTTGGTTTCTTTTCTGACATGTCTATATTTCTCCAAGATAGGCTTTTTTCACGTCATCACTATTCAAGAGGTTCCGGGCCTGATCTTCAAGCACGATTCTTCCTGTTTCGATCACATATCCCCGATCAGCCAGTTTGAGGGCTTGGTGGGCATTTTGCTCGACAAGCAAGATAGTTGTCCCTGCCTCATTAATCTCTTTCAAGGTGGAGAAAATTGTCTGGACCACCAAAGGCGCCAGCCCGAGGGAGGGTTCATCGAGTAAGAGTAATCGCGGTTTGGCCATGAGGGCCCTTCCTATGGCGAGCATCTGCTGTTCTCCACCAGAAAGTGTCCCCGCTTTTTGATCGCGGCGTTCTTTCAGGATCGGGAAAAGGGTAAAAATATAATCATAATCCTCCTCCAGTTCCTGGGTCTCATTCCTTAAATAGGCACCCATCTGGAGATTCTCCCATACACTCATCTGGGCAAAAACCCCTCGTCCTTCAGGCACGTGGCAGAGGCCTTCACGCACGATAATATGGGGTTTTGTTTTTTCCAAATAGTGGGATCCCCTGAAATGCATCGTGCCTGACTTGGGTTTTACCAAGCCGCTAATCGTGCGCAGGAGAGTGGTTTTGCCCGCGCCGTTACTCCCGATCAATGCGACGATTTCACCCGTTTGCACCTCAAGGCTAATCCCGTGGAGCACCTCCACTGGACCATAGCCTACCACCAGATTTTTAATTTCGAGCATCATAACCGGTTTAGAAATCCTCTCCCAGATAAGCTTTGATGACTGCAGGATTTCTCCTCACCTCCTGTGGGGTACCATCGGCGATCTTTACCCCATAGTCCAGAACAGCAATTTGCTCACACAAATCCATCATCACACCCATATCGTGTTCGATAATCAGCACGGTCAGGTCAAACCCCTCCCGTATCTGTCTGATGAGTCCTTTAAGCTCTGTTTTTTCTTGGGGATTCATCCCAGCGGCGGGTTCATCGAGTAAAAGTAATTTCGGTTTTGTGGCTAAGGCGCGAACGATCTCAAGCTTGCGCTGTTGTCCGTAGGAAAGGCTCCCCGCCTCTTCATCACAAGAGTCCTGGAGGTTGAATTTCGCAAGCAATTGCCTGCTTTCCTGAATGACCGAATCCAAATTCAACAAATAATCCGGGGTTTGGAATATTGTCCCGATAAAACTCTTCCGGGAAAGGTGCCTCATGGCCACTGTCACATTCTCAAGGACAGTCATCTCCCGGAAAAGGCGGATATTCTGGAATGTCCGGGCGATTCCCGTGCTATTAATCCGATGGGACTTCATTCCTGAGATATTAAGGGAGTTCAGGTAGATATCCCCTGATGTTGGTTTATAAATGCCGGTAATCAGATTAAAAATCGTCGTCTTCCCTGCGCCATTTGGCCCGATAATCCCAAAAATACGGCCACTATCGATTTTGAGGTTGATCGAATTCACCGCTGTTAACCCGCCAAATTTAATCGTGCATGCACGCAATTCCAGAAGTGGTGTACTCATTTGTCCTCCCTCCGCTGATCCTTGTCGCGTCCTGTGAGGCAAGAGAATTTCGATAAAGCTAATTTCCAGAGACGTTTAATCTCCAGTAAACTTAATTCATGGCGTCCAAAAAGGCCTTGAGGCCGCAGCAACATCAGGATAATAAGCATTAATGCATAGATAACAATACGGTATTGGCTTCCGCTGCGGAGGAGCTCGGGCAGGATAGTTAAAACCACCGCGCCGAGAATGGCCCCGGTAATGCTTCCTAATCCTCCCAAGACAATCATCACGATAATCTCAAATGATTTAACAAAACCAAAGCTCGTGGGATTGATATAACCGGAGATCGATTGATGGGCGAACAAGGCTCCCCCGACCCCGGCAAAAAAAGCACCGACAATAAAAGCCGCCACTTTGTAACGAGTCGGATCGATCCCGATGGATGAGGAAGCGATCTCATCCTCGCGGATGGCTGAAAAGGACAAACCCCGTGGACTATGGGTAATACGGTAAATGACCACGACACATACCAACAACATAAAGTACACCCAGAAAAGCCCCACTTCATTCGGGCGCACAGACATTCCTGTCGCCGCACCCAAAGCGGGCCGATTCAGGATAATCACCCGGACTATCTCCCCAAAACCTAAAGTCGTAATCGCCAGATAATCCCCCCTTAACCGCAAAGTCGGCATTCCTACAATAAAACCGAATATTCCCGCAAGAATCCCCCCCGCCAGCAAAACCAGCAGTATCCAAAGGTTATTAGCCACCACAGGAGGCAACGAATCGAGTATCCCCATAAACCGACTGGCGAATGAAATGGAAAGAAACCCCGAGAAATACGCGCCTATGGCCATAAATGCCGCGTGTCCGATTGAGAATTGCCCCGTGATGCCATTAATCAATGTCAAGCTCACCGCGAGGATGGCATTAATCCCCACACTCATGGCAATTTGCTGCCAGTAACCATCCATCCCTTTCTCCAGTAAAGGGCAGACGATCACAAAAACTGCGATCACACAGAGGATCAACCCGTTTCTTTGAAAAAATATCTTCATACCTTCTCCGAAACACTTTTTCCGAAAATCCCGGTGGGTTTAAATAACAGGATGATGATCAAAATCACAAAAGCAATGGCATCTCGGTAGGAACTGCCGCCCGGCACATAAGCCGACACTAATGTTTCAGCGAGACCTATAATAATTCCCCCAACGACTGCGCCGGGAATATTCCCGATTCCACCCAGAACCGCCGCCGCAAAAGCCTTTATTCCGGGCATTAACCCCATCAGCGGATCGATTTTTGGTTTACTTATCCCCACCAGCACCCCTGCCGCCCCGGCGAGTACTGCCCCAATGACAAATGTCAGGGAAATCACCCGGTCCACATTTACGCCCATCAGCGAGGCCACTTGGGGATTCTCCGAGATCGCACGCATCGCTCGGCCGAGTTTGGTAAATTTCACAATCCAGAAAAGTGAAATCAGGAGAAGTAAGGTCAGCGAAAAAATCAAGACATCAATGATCGTCAGGGAAAGATTTAATCCGGAAAGCAAATTCCTGTCCGTAATCAGGTCGGGAAAACTGCGGGGATTTGCCCCGAAAATAATCTGCCCACCATTTTGCAAAAGTAAGGAAACCCCGATAGCCGTAATCAAAGCCGTCAACCTTGCCTGTTTCCTCAATGGACGGTAAGCGACAAATTCAATCCCGGCAGCCAAAAGCCCGCAAGCAATCATCGCACAGATCAGGGTGGTAATGACCAACGGCAATGGAATGTCCCGGGTCATGATAAATGTCGCCGTGTAAAAACCGGCATAAGCCCCGATCATATAGATCTCACCATGTGCAAAATTTATCAGGCGGAGCACCCCGTAAACCATCGTATAACCTAGGGCAATCAGGGCATAGATACTCCCGATGGATAAGCCGTTGATGATCTGTTGGATGAATTCAACCATTACCCGTCAGAGAGAATCCTAAAATCAGGATGAATTCAATCAGCTTTTTTTCAAAATCGATACTCTTTGGGGTTCCACAATTTTCACTGCACCACGTTCTTCTAATACGACGAGCTGCCATAACATTAAATCTGCATCCATTCCCATTCCATCAGGAAAATGTTTTATGGGGTCTTTGAGCTCTTGAAGGATTGTTTTCTGGGTATCCTCAAGATCCACTGGCAGGACATCGGTTTTTTGGAGCCATAACTCCTCTTTACGAGGCTTCAAGGAAAAATAACGCACCGTCATCCTGATTTGTTCACGGAGCTTGTAACTGACATAACTCCAGTCCTCACGAATATTCGGTACCTCATCGGTGTCCTCGGTTTGCTCCATCTCGACTTGGGGATTGGATGCAATTCTTAATAACGCACTAAGCCCTTGATAATGGTTCATAGTACCGACAGCCTCAGCCCAAATGATTTTTCCACCACGATGGATCGTATATCCCGTGAATCCTTCAAATTTCCATTCGTATTTCCCATCCTGAGTGGAGAGAAATTTCTCATGAAGATTTTGAAGTGAAGTGATGGTTGGCATAAGTATTAATTTGACACACTAAATCTAGCTTAACTTATCATCTTAAGCCCGAATGATTTTCATCAGGAAAATCCTGACTAAATCAATGTTAATTATATATAATATAAAATGCAAAATGAAAAATGAAAAAAATCCATTTTGGAAGCTTTATTTAATTTGGAGTGATGCTTGTGGCGATTATCCTGCGCACAATGAAATTAGGCCCTAACCCGCCAATAATTTCCGTGCCGCATCAAGTGCTTCATTTATTTTTTCAGGATTTTTTCCACCAGCTTGGGCCAGTTCGGGTTTTCCTCCCCCGCCACCCCCCATAATCGGTGCTATTTGTTTGATCACATTCCCTGCATGTACTTGTTTCACAAGGGTATTATTTACCGAACATATCACATTTGCGCGGCCTCCACAATCGGTCGCTAAAAGAATTATTCCACCAAATTTGCCTTTGAGTGTATCGATGGCAAATTTTAATGTGTCCGGATGGGAGACTGTTACATTCTGAATAATACAATCCATCCCAGCAATTTGCTCTATTTGAGTGGGGAGTAACCCCGCAAGTTGCGCACCCTCGATCTGGGCGAGGCGTTCCTGTTCCTTTGCTTGGGCCTTTTCATAACCTGCTAATTGGAGCTCCATTTCAGAAATAATATCTGCTATTTTAGCATGTAAATTACTCAATTGCTCGGCTCCCGTCGCTTGGCCATCCGGTAGTTCGGGGGCCTCAAGCCCTACTGCATCAAGTTTTCCCTTTATTTCGCGTAATTTGCTGAAACTCTCTTCGAGTTTCTTCATAAAATACTCCTCAGCCGCTGCACCGGCAACAGCTTCAATACGCCGGATTCCAGCCGCCACAGCACCTTCACTGATGACTTTAAAGTAACCAATCTCGGTCGTGGTACGAACGTGTGTCCCGCCGCAAAGTTCTTTTGAATATCCACCGATATCGACGACACGGACCTTATCCCCGTATTTCTCACCGAACATCTGCATGACCGATGAATCCCCCTTGACCTCCTCATAAGGGCGTTCCGCCCACTGCACCCTGTTACCTCCGGTGATTTTTTCATTCACCCTCATTTCAATCCGCGCAATTTGCTCGGGGGTCACAGCAGCGGAATTAAAGTCAAAACGCAAACGGTCGGGGCCGACATAGGACCCCTTTTGCGTGGCATCCTGGGAGACAACCTCATGTAATGCCCAATGGAAAAGGTGTGTGCCCGTGTGGTGCCCTTCGATCATCCCCCTGCGATCCTTGTCTATTTTGATCACGACGACCTCACCGACTTCCGGTGCCATTTGCTCCGGGGCCAGAATATGCATGAATGTATTCCCGACCTTGATGGTATTAACAACCTTCGCCGCCCCCATCAATCCGGTATCCCCGACTTGTCCGCCCATTTCGGCATAAAAAACAGTTTTATCAGTGATGACGGCCTGTTTTCCCTTCAAATCCTGTACGGCTAAAACCGTAGCCTCGATTTCAGTATGGTCGAACCCGTGGAATTCCGTCTTTGAAGCAATTTGCGCCTCCGTCACCTCGATAATCTCCTTCTTCTGGGCTGCCCGCGCCCGTGAGCGTTGCTCGTCCATGAGCTTCTCAAAGCCGTTCGTATCGACTTTTAACCCCTGTTCCCGTGCCATGAGCTCAGTTAAATCCAGCGGGAACCCATATGTGTCGTAGAGTTTGAAGGCGAATTCGCCGGAAAAGACTGCACCGGCAACCTGCTGGACGCTCCCCGATCCTAACAGGCGCGCCGCCTCGGCATTAAACATCTCAATCCCCTTATCCAAAGTCCTATTAAAACTTTCCTCTTCCTGTTTAATCGTTTCTTTGACCTTTTCTTTTTTAGCGGCGATCTCGGGGAAGACTCCACCCATGTGCGCGGCGAGCACATCGACGAGTTGATAGAAAAAGGGATCGTGCAGCCCGAGAGTACGCCCGTATTTGACAGCACGACGCAAAATGCGGCGGAGGACATAATTACGGTCGTTATTACCCGGCAAAATGCCGTCAGCAATCGAGAATGATAACGTGCGGATATGATCAGCGATGACACGGAAAGCCACGTCGATTTTCTCTTGTTCGGTATCCCCCGTACTCCCGGCTTTCGGCAGGGTGGATGCATATTTTTTCCCGCTCAATTTCTCGATCTCATCAAAAATCGGGCGGAAAACGTCGGTTTCATAGTTCGAGATGACTCCGCTGAAATCGGTGAAATTCTTCGAGCACTGGATAATGCCGCTGATCCGTTCAAATCCCGCTCCGGTGTCGACATGTTGGGCGGGGAGGTTGGAAAAACTACCATCGCCATTTGCATTAAACTGGATAAAAACCAGATTCCATATTTCCATACAGAGGGCCGAGCCGACATTGACCAGTGAGCCTTTTGTATCCCCCTCCGGAGTCAGGTCGATATGGAGTTCCGAGCACGGTCCACAAGGCCCCGTCTCACCCATCATCCAGAAATTATCCTTTTTATTCCCGAAAACAATGTGGACTTTTGGATCGAGCCCGGCCCGCGCAAATTGCTCTGCCCAGAAATCGTAGGCCTCTTGGTCAAATGCGGCTGGATCGCCTTCCCCCGGCTTATAAACAGTCGCATAAATCCGGTTCTTCGGGAATTTCCAGATTTCGGTAACGAGTTCCCATGCCCAAGAAATGGCTTCTTTTTTGAAATAATCCCCAAAACTCCAGTTCCCCAGCATCTCGAAAAACGTATGGTGGTAGGTATCGAGCCCGACATCTTCGAGATCATTGTGTTTACCCCCGGCGCGGATACATTTTTGTGTGTCCGTGGCACGCGCAGGATTATAGGGACATATAGACTGACCGAGAAAAATAGGAACAAATTGATTCATGCCCGCATTAGTAAAAAGCAGATTAGGCGAGTCGGGCATAAGACTCGATGAGGGCACGATTGTGTGGCCTTTTGATTTAAAAAACTCCAAAAATGACTGTCTGATTTCTGCTGATTTCATATATTTTGATAAAGACCCCCCCGATTACGCATTTTTCCGCTCTGATCCGCAAGAATTAATTCATTATAAATTCCATAATATTTAGTTTTTTTATTTTTCAACTAACATAGGGGAAATAGTAGAAAAATACTTGAATATTCCCGAATTGGAGTCACTCTCAATTTCGTGTCCGCGAACTCAGTTTATCAAGTGGATAAACCACTTCAATCAACCTCTTTGATTTATCAGAGACAATGATTGACAAAAATCCAAATGAGATAGACAAACTCCAGCCCCCATTATCCTATGAAATACATAAAGAGACTTATCCTCCTCATCACCCTTTTCCTGATGACATTTGTGTCTTGTTTAAATACAAGCTCCGCCCAAGAAACTAAACCGAACTGGCCCCGACAAATCTCGAGTGCGTTAGGTCAAATCACCCTATATCAACCTCAGGTCTCCGCCCTTGAAGGCAATACTCTCACGGGTAAAACCGCCGTCTCGATAGCCCCGAAAAACGGCAGTGCCCCAGTCTTTGGAGCCGTTTGGTTCAGTGCCCAGATCGTGACGAGCTTGGATTCCCGCACATACACCCTCTCGAGTGTGAATATTACCCAATCAAAATTCCCAAATGTCGATAAATCCTTAAGTGACCAGATCAGCCAGTCCATCTCCCAGGAGGTTCCTTCTCTGAATATGACCCTTTCCCTTGACCAGCTCCTTGCCAGCTTAAAAACGGCTAAGACCCAACAAAAAGACGCCAATAATCTGAGCACGGCACCTCCCACGATTATTTTCAGCCAGACACCCGCTGTATTGGTCTCAATCCAAGGCACTCCACAGCTCCAGCCTGTTCCCGACACCAAAGTCATGAGGGTAATGAATACCCCGTTTCTCATTGCTTTTGATCCCGCAAAAAAACTTTATTACCTCTGGATCGGCGGACAATGGCTCAGTGCGACCGATATCCAAGGGAATTGGGAAATCACCTCCTCAGTCCCCCCTTCCGTCCAGAAATTAGCCAGCTCAAAATCCACTAATGCCGCAACGCAAGCAGGGTTCTACCAGTCCTCGAATTTACCCCGTGTTATTGTCGCCACTTCCCCGACAGAATTAATTGTAACCGATGGAGTGCCGGATTATGCGACTATCCAGAGCACGAGTTTGCTTTATGTATCAAATACGACCAGTGACGTCTTTCTGGATATCGATAACCAGATAAATTATGTATTACTCTCCGGGCGTTGGTATAAATCTCCTTCCCTGTCCGGGCCGTGGATTTATGTCGCAGCAAATGCCCTCCCCCAGGATTTCACCCTGATCCCGGAAAACTCACCAAAGGCCAACGCGCTGGTCAGCGTAGCGGGTAGTCCCCAAGCTAAAGACGCCGTTTTGACTTCATCCATCCCCTCTACCGCCCAAGTCAAACCAAATGCCAAACCCCAGAATCCCGTCACCTACGCAGGTGGCCAACCTGAATTCAAACCGATCGAGACCACTCCCTTGCAATATGCGGTGAATACTTCCAGTCAAGTGATTATGGAGAACCCAAACTCGTATTATCTGTGTGCAGAAGGGATATGGTACCATTCCCAGACGTCCTTGGGACCTTGGGTGGTCGCCACATCTGTTCCCCAAGTGATTTATACCATTCCCCCATCCAGTCCGGTTTACAGTGCCACATACTGTTATGTCTATGCAGCCACCCCGGACTATGTGACCGTGGGTTATCTCCCCGGCTACACGGGCAGTTATGTCTATGGAGGAACGGTTGTTTATGGTACCGGCTGGGTTTATCCCCCCTATGTGGGAGTCGGGGTGTGTTATCCCGCCCCCTCCACCTTCGGTTTCAGTGTCGGTTACTCGAATGGCCAGTGGGCTTTTGGTGTCGGGTACAGCTCTGGCTTTGGCTCGGCCTGTTTTGCCTGGGGCGGTGGATCTTGGAATAATAACAACTGGTGGGGCCATGGTGGCTACCAACAAAACAACATCAATATCAATAACAACATAAACAACAGCTTTAATAAAAACAGCGGGAATATCTATAACAGGAATACCAGTAACCTAATCAATAATGGCAAAATCAACAATCAACAGGCGAAGAATGATTGGAACAATGTCAAAAATAATCCTCAGGCACAAAAAGACTGGAATAATGCCAAAAATAACCCGCAAGCCCAAAAGGATTGGAACAATGTCAAAAATAATCCTCAGGCACAAAAGGATTGGAATAACGCAAAAAATAATCCTCAGGCCAAAAACGACTATCAAAATGCCAAGAATGATTATCAAAACCATTCAACCAATGATCCAGGGAAAAATAATGTTTTTGCCGATGACAAGGGTAATGTTTACAAACACACCCCTGACGGGTGGCAACAGCATGCCGGCGGACAGTGGAAAAACGCCCAAGGCCAGGATTTCGACCACCAACACCAACAATTAAATAATGACTACCGCGCCCGCTCATCGGGTTATAGCGGCTCCAGGGGTGGCGGATTCCGCGGACGTAGGTAATCTTCACGGGGCATTTTTACAATCATATGCTAAAGAATGATTCCATCCTCATGCTAAACCCTTCGCTGGAAAGGGTGACTTATGGCCGGGATGATGTCCTTTTGAAAGATCCCTCGCGTTTCCAATATCTTGTCGTGAACCCTACGGAGGAAGAAATCCTGAGAAAATTCGAGGGGAATGAGACAATCTCAACGGTTCTCGAAAACCTCATGAAGAGTACCTCGATCCCCTCGTTGGGGGCATTCTACGATTTAGTGAATGAGGCTTGTGAAACAGGTATCCTCCAGAATAAAAACGGGGGAAAAATCTATTCACGGAAAAAATCATCAAGTACAAAAATCTCATTCCACTTCCTATCGGCCATATGGGTGATATTTATCGCTTTAACGCTCACATTGGGAATAAGCGTTATTTCAAATCACTCTGTTATCGTTGGTAGCACCCCTAGTTACTGGATTCATTTTTTTATCGGGACCATCCTTTCGGTGAGTATATCATCCATGGTGGCAATAGTCGCCCAGAGCAGCCTGGGCTCCACCCCCTTGAATGTACACGTGAGCTGGAGGCGTATCCTGCCTTACCTGACCTATGATACGCGTGACTCGATTATCTTGGGACGTTGGAGGGAAAGCTTGGTCGCACTGGCAGGACTGACAGGCCCGTTTTTATTCCTCTTGGGAATTTATCTTTTCGAACATCATTTCAAGATTATATTGACGGCTAACGGGGTGGCTTATGATCCCCTTGTATATTTATCTGGTTTTTACCTGGCAGTTTGGTTTTCCCTGATTTTAATCACGATACCTTTTGGCGCTTCATGGGGACAAAATCTTGTCAGGAGCCTCTTCCGTAACCACAGGGATCTCCCCCATAAAATCCCTGATATTTCAGGTAATAATCTTTTTTCAGAACTCTTATATCTGAGTGATGAATTCAGGAACCAGCGTTATTATATCGCCTACATCACCTATTTGATTATCTGGCTGGGATTATTATTCCGTCTGAGCACTGAATTTGTCGCCGTCCAGTTTAATCAAGTGGTATCCACCTTCCTTTTATCAGAAACATTCGGATTCAGGCTCTATTTTGTCGTTGGGATCATGGTTTTCGGCATCATTATTCTTACCCTTACGTTATTCTATGCCGTTTGGGCCATCGGAGCAGATTTCGCAAAAGAAATCATTCTTAAAAAAACCATTCTCCGTAAAACAATCCTCGCAAAAAAGGATAAAACCCTCGAGAACCTTATTAAAAAAGAATGGCCTGACCAGATAACTGAAAAGCTCCAATTAGCCACCTTTATAGAAGAAGTTTCCCTTTTTGTTGATTGGACTCCCTCCGCCCATTTTTCCTTACTCAAAAAAATCCCCATTCAAGAGTTCCCCATTGATACTGTTTTAATTGAAGAGGATAAACCCAATCAGCATTTTTATCTCATCTTTGAGGGAGAAGTCATCGTAACCCGATCAGGGGAACCTGTTGCAAAACTTCATACACGTCATGTCTTCGGGGAGACAAGCATGCTCCAGAATATCCCCGCGACAGCCACCGTCAAGGTCAGCCAACACCTCAAAGCTTTTGTTTTTGACCGCCCTCAATTCCTAGAAATTGCCACCAAGGATTTTATGACCGGTTACCTTCTGGACCTGTCATCCTCCGAAAGGAAAACGGAGGACTGGAAATGAAAAACTTCCATTGGTTCCATCTCATTCGAGGTAAAAACTTTAGATTATTAAAGGTTATTCCTGTCATTGCACTCATTGGAGTCGTGTGGATGAATGCCGTCGTCCTGCATAAAGGCCTTTCGGGCGGCTGGACAAAGATTTCACAATTGGTCAACCAGCGGGATATGCGCCTGATCGCCCGGTTAATAGCCGAAAACCCGGAAGAATGCCGTGACATGGATCAAAAAAGGCTTTCCCTTTATATCCGCTCCCAAATCAACAAGGATACACCCAGACTTCTCGGGCTCTTTGACTGGGATAAGGACATTTGGGGGCGGTCTTATACCATTGATATCCTCGCCGACAAAATCATTATTAAATCCTATGGTCCAGACAGGATCGTAGGAACAGATGATGATGCGCAATTTGTTCTCCCCCTGAAAACGGATGCCGATCAGGCACCGGCGGAGGTAGAGCCATGAGGTTCTCAATGCCCTCTTTTTTAAAACGGAAAACGCTTTTTTTAGTGTCGTTTCTCACAGGAGTTTTTATGACTGGAGCGGAACTCAAGGCAGCCTTTGTCGCCATTGCTGCCGAAGGTGATGTCGTCATCATCATTAGCGGAAAAAGAAAACAGGTAAATCCCGGCGACAAGGTTCCTAACGGGGCCGTGCTGATCACTGGCAAAGAATCTCAGGCGATCCTGCAATGGGAAGAATCCTTCGACCTTCAGGAGGTCACCCCCGAAACTAAAATAAAAATTTCCGGTAAAAAAATCATCGGTGGGGAATCAAAGAAAGTCCTAGAACACGAATAAAAGAAAAGCCGGATTAAAAAGAGTTTTTATACTCCTTTCGCACCGGCTTTCTCATTTAAATCTATCTTTTACTTTGACTCATCAACAGCGACGACAGGGACCACAGGGACCACAGGCACATCCACTGCATTAAGTTTTTCATCCAAGGCTTTCTTGATCTTGGCGAACATCTCCGGATTATGACGGAGGTACTCCCTCGTTCCATCACGTCCCTGGGCAAGTTGCTCATCGGCAAATGAAAGCCATGAGCCCTTCTTATCGATCACCCCTTTGTCCACGGCAAAATCAATCAAAGATCCCTCTTTGGAAATCCCCTCGTTATAGAGGATTTCAAACTCAGCTTCCCGGAAGGGAGGGGCTACTTTGTTTTTAACGATTTTAACACGTACCCGGTTCCCCACGACCTCACCGTCAGAACGTTTAATCGCTTCCTTCCTGCGGATATCGATACGGACACTGGCATAATATTTCAGTGCTTTACCGCCGGGAGTCGTCTCGGGGCTACCGAACATCACACCGATTTTTTCACGGAGTTGATTAGTAAAGATACAACAAGTTTTTGCTTGGCTCAGGAGGCCGATGAGCTTACGCATGGCCTGACTCATCAGGCGGGCTTGGGCACCGACAGTGGCATCACCCATTTGACCTTCGAGCTCGGCTTTGGGCACAAGGGCGGCTACCGAGTCGATCACAATAACATCAAGGGCATTCGACTTTATCAGGGTTTCAGCAATGGTCAGGGCTTCTTCCCCAGAATCAGGTTGGGAAACAAGCAATTGATCGAGGTCTACCCCGATTTTTTTTGCATACGCAGGATCAAGCGCATGCTCTGCATCGATAAATGCCGCGACACCCCCCGCCTTTTGGGCATTAGCGATAATGTGTAGCACCAAGGTGGTCTTTCCCGATGATTCCGGCCCGTAAATCTCAACAATACGACCACGGGGCACACCGCCCACACCCAGAGCCCAATCCACAGCGACAGAGCTGGTCGGGATCACGTCGATTTTCACTTTGGCATTTTCATCACCCAGTCGGAGGATGGAGCCTTCACCGTATTGTTTGGAGATTGCTTGGATCGCCAAATCAAGATTCTTCCGGCGCACCATATCTACTTTCGATTCACCTTTGACTTCTTTGATCTCTTCTTTTGTTTCAGAGGCTTTTGCCATAATTAAATCCTATTTTTATTCTTTTGATTTATTTTGCCGGCGGAACTAGCTAGAGGCCCGGACAATTAATTTTATAAAGTGCCCTTGACTTTATTCAAGCTATGGCTTTTGTCAAAATGTAATATCATTATGATGCAATTTGAAATACTGGCAGTCGGCAAACTCAGGGAACCATGGCTCAAAGATGCTGTGGATGAGTACCTTAAGCGGCTTACCCGCTTTTCTAAAACCTCTCTCCAAGAAACCAATGAACAGTCCGTGGACGAGTCAAAGTCAGTGGATTCCCAAATCATCCATGCCACACGCAATGAAGCCCAGGTACTCCTCATGAAAATCAATCCGGCGGCCCATGTTATTTCCCTCGATCTAAAAGGCCGAGGCATGACCTCCCCTCAATTTGCAGAGTTTCTGGAAACACAAACGATTCAGGGCACCAGCAAGTTCCAATTCATCATCGGGGGATCCCATGGTCTCGATGAAAGTGTGCTCAACCAGAGCCATACCCGACTTTCTTTGAGTGCGATGACTTTCCCCCACCAGTTATCTCGTGTGATCCTCTTGGAACAGATTTACCGCGCCTGTAAGATCATCCACGGCGAAACTTACCACAAATAGTTCTGCCTCTGCAGGGGGATGCCGGATTCCTCCACTGGATATCCTGTGATTGTCTTTTTAACAAAATCGCCTTATCCTTTCCGCATGTCAGGAGGCACAAAAACCTATGTTAGTCCAGAAATCGGGGAAGATACCGACATCCGGCCCATCCACGAACCCGGATATACGGTGATTTGCTGGAATGACCCGGTAAACTTGATGAATTACGTCTCCCATGTTTTCCAGAAGGTTTTTGGTTGGAATAAACAGAAAGCCGAGCATCACATGCTCGAGGTTCATAAAAACGGGAAAAGTGTCCTCGCTAAGGATACCAAGGAACGAGCGGAGCATTTTGTCCATGAGCTCCTTAAATACCACCTTCACGCCACCATGGAGCGCGAATGAAAATACTCAAAAATGAGAATGGCCACTTCCATGCACGCCTGAGCACCGATGAATATGATGTCTTGGGCAATTTGCTCGGACTCTATCCCGTTATTCCCAAGGGGTATCACAGGTTATCACACGGTCAGGACCCCTCCGATGACCAGCAACTCCTCAATGAAGCCATGGAGGAGAATTATACTGAGAATAAACAACTCCTCCAGAAATTCCTCACCTCTGATGAATTCTTTACCCATGATAAAAAGGGGATCTCCATGCAAGTCACTCCCGATCAATTCGAGTGGCTACTCAAAATCCTCAACGATATCCGTGTCGGACTCTGGTTACGGTTGGGCTCGCCTGATGAAACTGATATGGATCAATATCATAGGCAAAAAACTGATGATCCAGATGTATGGGCGATGGAACTCAGTGGTTATCTAATCTCCATCCTCATCCAGGGAGATTAAAGTGACCATGATTAGCCCTCCTATCCTTGTCGAAACGGATATTCAATTCCCCGATGAGGGTGCCCTTTACGAACCCAAGACAACAGATGGCCTCTGCTTTATCGGGGGTAATTTGCTCCCCGAGAATCTACTCAGGGCCTACAGGAATGGCGTTTTCCCGTGGTCAGTAAATCCGGTGACGTGGTGGTCCCCCACTCGACGGGCCATTTTCGAGTTCGATAAGATTCGACCTCCTAGGAGGCTCTCA
Source organism: Verrucomicrobiota bacterium (assembly GCA_034440155.1). Taxonomy (NCBI): domain Bacteria; kingdom Pseudomonadati; phylum Verrucomicrobiota; species Verrucomicrobiota bacterium. The sequence goes on from JAWXBN010000102.1 coordinate 21,102, forward strand.
CAGCTCATCCGGCAAAAAAAATTCAAAGTCACCTTCGACACCTGTTTCACCCGTGTCATGGAAGAATGTGCCACGCTGACAATGAAACGACACGAGACATGGATTAGTGAATCTTTCATTGATGCCTACAGCAAATTGCACGTGATGGGCATATCCCATTCCTGCGAGGTCTGGCTGGAGGGAGTCCTTGTCGGAGGGATATACGGAGTCTCGATCGGAGGCCTTTTTGCTGGAGAATCCATGTTTAGCCGTGCTAATAATGCCTCTTCAGTCGGCCTCTTCCATCTTTTTGAATATCTCCGTGCACACGGTTTTACCCTTTTTGATACTCAAGTCATGAACCCCCACACCCAAAAAATCGGTGCCATCGAAATTTCAAGGACTGAATATCTCACCCTCCTGAAATCCGCCCTTGAAGCAAATTGTTCGCCCCCTATCCATACCCCATGGACATAACGGCATTTCAGGATATTATTCCCCTGCTAATTTTTTGACAAGGTCTCAAGGTGCTTAACGGTCATATTGTTAATGACACTCTTGACACCCTTAACCTCGCCGGCCAGTTTGGCTGCCAGATCCTTCTCAGCTAAGTCATTAGCCATCCCGCCGAGTGTGACGATCCTCTCAGTAGTGGTGACCGTGGTTTTACGGGCACTGGTCGAACGGTTCAATAACAATGACGATATTACCCGAGTCGTAATGGAACTGTCATCAATACCAGAATTGATACTAGTCAAAGCATTACGTAGCCTTTTATCGATCGTCATTTCATTTTTAACCTCTTTGACACCAAATACATTAAATGCCTCTTTTGTGACGTTCAGCTTTTGCTCGGCATCTTCAGCCTCACCGGTAATAGTAACAACCCCTTTGGATGTTGTGACATCAGGATTAGCTGAACGCGTAGACTTTTCATCACTGAGTGCCGATTCGACCTGGGTTGATACAGATTTATCGTTACCCTTACCCGCTTGCTTCATTACTGCGATAGCTTCATTTGGAGTAACTGCCGCAGAGTCATTGCCAGCGATCAGGATTTCGTTCGCAGTATCCATACTCGCAGCATGAATGATCCCCGGATTTCCTATGGAGCACACCCCTGTGGCTACAACCAAGGATAAGAATAAATGTCGTACTTTAGTTTGTGATTTCATATTTAATCCAATTCTTTTCCATGTCCTCCATCCTTATACCCCCAGACAATGAGGTAAAAGAATGGGTGAACACTTTTTTTCTTAAATTGCCTTCTAAGTGCGAGGCTAGTTTTTCTTATTCATGTTTCTTACCTGATTAATCAGACGATTTTGTCCTTGGGATTCATTCCATGTGTAAGCACGGTGTCCCTTGCGATTATAAACGACGGCACTCAATGGATTATTCACATTCGATTGATTGCGGTAATCTTGCCCGGCATATCTTCCTATTGATGACCGATAATCATTTTCCACAACGGAAAGAATTGTGACGTTATACTTTCTCAGCTCATTAATCATTGATGATGAACGGTTGAGGCGGTTGATGGAGCTTTGGCTGCCATAAAAGATAACGCTTTCTCTTCCTTTTCTTATCGATACAGGCAAACCGTCATTATCGAGATCATACCTTACACGGAATCTATCACTGTCAGATTCGGCGACGTAGATAGTAGTGTATTGAGGATACCATTGTTGATTAGCATCTGTATTCTTTGTGTTATATCGTGTTGTCCGAGTATGAGCACCATCTTGGTATCCCGTATTGTGGGGATCCTGCGTCGCGCAGCCTTGTCCCAGCAATAAAAGCGCCCCAGCAGTCAGCAGCATAAACCCGGTGTGCAAGTGAGTATTCTTTTTCATCATTTTACTATTTGTTTCTGGCATAATATTCCTTGTTGTCGTTCAGGCTTGTTTTGTTGTTTTGTTCTTTGTGGATTTTTTTTTAATGCTCTGATTCATTTTGCTAAGAAGGTGAGTAAAATCTGATTAACCTCATTTGCATGTGTCCAAATCAATCCATGAGGTGCATCTTGAATCTCGATATACTCAGCATCGGGTAAGGCGTTATGAAAGGGGCGTCCGGTCGAGTCAATCGGCAGGATGCGGTCACCTGTCCCGTGGATAATGAGTGCAGGGACCTTGATATCGCAAATGTCCTTACGGAAATCAGTTAGCCAAGAGTCAATCACCGCCGAGGACGCATACCATGACGCATCGGCTGCCGTATTCATCGCATTATGCAGGGCTGCTTCACTCAGACGGTTGCCTAGAAATGCATCGGTATTAAAAAAGTCATGATAAAAGGTTTCAAACCATGCGTAGCGGTCATTCATCACTGACTCTTTGATCTCTTCAAAGACTTTGGCGGGTACCCCAGTAGGGTTATCCTCTGTCTTGAGCAGGAAAGGCTGGAGCGACGAGATGAAAACAGCCTTTGCTACTCTGGACTGTCCATAGGTACTCAGGTATCTGGTGATTTCGCCCGTGCCCATCGAAAATCCCATTAATACAGTACTTTCGAGGTTTAAAGTATTCATAATCACATTCAGGTCCGCCGCAAATGTGTCGTAGTCATAACCGATTGCAGACTTGCTCGAATAACCGAACCCTCTACGGTCATAAGTAATAACGCGGTATCCTGCCCCCAGTAAAGCGGCACACTGTTTTTCCCACGAATGCCCATTCAATGGATACCCATGGATCAAAACAACTGGTTGCCCAGAACCGTGATCTTCGTAGTACAATTCAATAGCTGTTGAATTCTCTATTCCTACTTTGATAACACTCATCATTTACTCCATTACACCGATGCGGGCTGGTGGTTTTAACCCACACCGGGATATATAATATTTTATTCGATTATTTCTCAGGCTTTCCGGCTTACAATCACGACGACCCCGCCCACGACCAGGATGGCTCCAATAATCGGAGAGAGTGGTATTTTTTTCTCTGTATCAGAGGTGATCTGGATCGGTCCCATATCGACTACTTTCTCCCTTTTTGTATAAGTGATGGCTTGATAGCCTAGGGAGATGATTCCTAAGCCGATTAAAACGATACCGATAATAATTTTTGAATTCATATTTTTTTCTATTGTTTAGTTTACCTGCGCCCCGAGATGAACTGGATCAGTACCATCACGATGGCAATGACCAGAAGGATGTGAATGAGACCGCCCATTGTATAGCTGGTGACTAGACCGAGTAACCAGAGGATGAGGATGATGACGACGATGGTGTATAACATGTGATTAATTCTTTTTTAAAGGGATAGAAGTCGATCAATTGATTAATTGCTCGATACGTTAGTTGTTTCCAAGGTCATGTTATTGATCACACTACTGACCCCGTTGATGTCGTTGACCAGTTTACTGACAAACATTTTTTCATCTGCATTTTTGGCGACGCCAGTGATTGTCACGATGCCATCGTTCGTGCTGATAATGGTATTGATTGCACTGGTTGAACGGTGAGAGAGCAGCAACCATTTGACTTGGGCAGTAATGGAGGCATCGTCGATTTTCTCTGATATGATATCCACGGGTTTCGGGACGATTCCCGTTGCCACAATCATTTCATTTTTCACGGCTTTGACTCCATCGATATCTTGTACGTACTCGGTGGCCCACTCTTTTTGATTTGCATCAGGAGCCTGCCCTTTTAATGTCACGACACCATCAAGTACGCTGACCTGTACGCCACGGGCACTCACACTGCGTTGGAAAAGAAGAACGGATTGCACCCTCCGGGCGATCCATTCATCCGAATGCTCCAAAGGCCCAGCCGTTTTAATCTCGAGTTTATTATCTACGCTTTTTACTCCTGGTAAGCCCGCCACGGTATCCGCGGCGAGTGAACGGTGGGCGGAATCAGCCACAATCCCGGTCAATGTCACCACTCCGTTTTTCGATTCGGTTTTAATGGTGTCCCCCGATAGGTATGTTTTGAATAGGTATGAGTTTCTGGCTGATTCTTCGATGCGCTCGTCTGTTTCTGTAGCGTGCAATGAATTACCGACCGTGCTGATAAATATGACCGCCGCGGCCGTGAGTAGTGTAGTAATATATTTCGATTTCATTTTTTAATCCTCTTGTAAGTAATGGTGATTGTTGAATTTTTAAATCTGTCCATAGCGTATCTCTACCGTCCCTTTTTAACTATGGGGTCTAACCCTACCAAGCTCGTGCTTGTGACGAACTCATCCCTGTTCCACTTTATTTACGAATACTTCATAAGACTTGGTGACGGATGACTGCTTTGGGTCTAGCTTATAAATAGTGAAAATAAATAAACCTCATAATAACTTATCCTCCTGTCGCAAAGAATTGACGGCTACAAAGAGCAGGCTCAAGAAGGAAATATCCCGACGCGAGAGTGCCGAAGGAAAGCTCCGACAGAGCAAATTGCACTATTCAAAATTACTCAAGGAGTCGGACTTGTTACAGGGCCAGCTGCGTCACTTAACGCATCAAGTCCTCCTCGATCAGGAAGATGATCGCGAGGAAATCAGCCGCGAACTCCACGACGACATCGCCCAGACACTCACCGGGATCAATATCCATCTCGCATCATTGTCCCGCGAAGCCGTGATCAATACTAAAGGACTCAAGAAAATAATCTCTCATACTCAAAAACTCGTTGAGCAAGCCGTGAATATCGTCCACCGTTTTGCCAGTGATTTGCGACCCACTGTCCTGGATGACCTCGGACTGATTCCTGCACTTCACTCTTATATGAAAGACTTTACCAAGCGCACCAAAATCCCCATCCGTTTCACCGCATTTGCTGGGGTGAAAGAGCTCAGCAATGCCCGCCGTACCGTCCTCTACAGGGTTACCCTATCGGCCCTGACCAATATTGCACAGCACGCAGATGCCTCCCTCATCACGGTAAGCATCAAAAAAACTAATACCACCATCGATCTATGTATCCATGACAATGGAAAATCGTTTAATGTGGAGGACGTACTTTTTATCAAACGGCACAAGCGCCTCGGTTTACTCGGAATGAAAGAACGGGTCGATATGGTAGGTGGCCACTTCACGGTGGATTCCTCACCCGGAAAGGGAACCACTATTTGTGCCATTATTCCTCTTATCAAAAAGGATAAGGTCAAAGTCCCCCTCGAATCAAAAGCCTCACCCCGGAAATGCCTCCTATGAAACGTATCTCTATCCTTCTGGCTGACGATCACTCCATTGTCCGCACAGGATTCCACAAGATACTCGATGATGAAAAGGATTTTCTTGTCATCGGGGAAGCCAAAAATGGCAGGGAAGCTATTGATAAGTCCATCAAACTGAGCCCTGACATAGTCCTCATGGATATTGGAATGCCCATACTCAATGGATTAGAGGCCACACGCCAGATATGTAAGACCATTCCGAAAACAAAAGTGCTTATCCTCTCGGCTTTCAGTGAGGATGCCTACTTTGAAAAATCCCTTGAGGCCGGTGCCTCGGGTTTTCTGATTAAACAATCATCCGCAGATGTCCTGGCCCGTGCGATCCGACAGATCTACAGTGGAAGTAACTATTTTAGTCCCTTAATTCTCCTGCAGCAGTCTAAAAATAAAATGCCCGACCGCTTGGGTAAAATCAAAAAGAAAAATTTCATCCTAACATCCCGCGAGATCGAGGTCTTACAATTGATCGCAGAGGGAAAAGCAAATAAACAAACGGCTGATGAACTCTCCATCTCGATTAAAACCGTCGAAAAACACCGCAGCCATCTCATGGAAAAACTCAACATTCACGAAACTGCCGGACTCACCCGCTACGCGATTACTGCCGGCATCATTTCTTGCGATGTGAGTTTAACCATTACCCAGGATTGATCTCCATTTTTCACCCATTTGATTGTTCCTGCTTTTTTTCCACGCCCTCAATGAGTGTTTGCTCACACGGCAATTCCTTAATACCTCACGATGAATAGAGCCCTCATGGATGGGGGGTTTCAGCGTATAGAAATATCCAGAGACCGGGCAGTGGGTCGATACCAGTAAAAGCAAAAAGCGCTTCCCCATACTAGGAAGCGCTTTGAGAGATTAATGAGATGTCGTGGAATTAGCTCGCGACTGGTTCTTCGGTTGATTCCGCTGATTCAGGAGTCATACTCTCGAGAGCATCCTCTGAGACACGCATTTCTAAACCGCGATAATTACGGAATCCTGTCCCAGCAGGAATCAAATGTCCCATAATGACATTTTCCTTGAATCCTTTGAGTTTATCAATACGTCCCAAGGTCGCCGCTTCCGTCAAGACACGGGTTGTGTCTTGGAATGACGCTGCTGAAATAAAGCTATCCGTTTCAAGGGATGCCTTAGTGATTCCGAGGAGTACTGGTGTTGCTTCAGCGGGTTTTCCACCGGCCTCCGCGACACGGCGATTCTCACGCTCAAACTCGATACGGTCGACTTGGTCACCCCAAAGGAGTGATGTGTCACCCGGATCAGATATTTTCACCTTACGGAGCATCTGGCGGATAATGATTTCAATGTGTTTATCATTGATTTCCACACCTTGAAGGCGATAAACCTCCTGGACTTCATTCACTAAGTATTCCTGTAGCTCTTGGGGTCCGCATATCTCGAGGATTTCGTGTGGGACGACTGGTCCTTCGGTTAATTGAGATCCTTTTTTGACGTTGTCACCTTTAAACACAATGATGTGTTTGGACAAAGGAATCAAATGCTCTTCTTCATTACCTTCTTCATCCTGAATGAGAAGTTTTCGTTTACCGCGAACGATTCCGCCGAAGTCAACAACCCCGTCGATCTTCGCGATCTCAGCACTGTCTTTCGGACGGCGAGCCTCAAAGAGCTCGGCCACACGTGGCAAACCACCGGTAATATCCTTTGTCTTAGCGATCTTACGTGGTGTCTTGGCAAGCAACGCACCGGCTGTGACCTTTTTGTTCTCTTGGACAACAATGTGCGCCCCGGCCGGGATCGAATATGTCGCGATGACTTCACCAGCACCGTCACGGATGACGATTTGTGGATGCAAATCTTCTTTGTGCTCAATCACGACTGTACCCAAGAACCCTGTGGATTCATCCATTTCTTTCTTCACTGTAACGCCTTGGATGATATCAACAAACTCGACCTTACCGGCTTTTTCGGTCAAAATCGGTACGTTATACGGATCCCATTGAGCAAGGGTCTCACCCATCTTAGCTTGAGAACCATCTTTAAATGCAATTTTCGATCCAATAACAATGTCGTGACGTTCAAGTTCACGCCCATCTTTTTCAATAACAGAGATCGATCCGCTCTTATTCAGGGCGACAAAACCACCTTCAGTGGATTCCACCGCTTTCAAATCATTGTAGCGGATCGTTCCTTCATTCTTAAGTTTGATAATCGGTTGTTTGAATGTCTTACTAGCTGTTCCTCCGATGTGGAAAGTACGCATTGTCAGCTGGGTCCCTGGTTCGCCGATCGATTGGGCAGCGACAATACCGACAGCCTCACCGAGTTTAGCGATTTTACCTGAGGAAAGATTACGTCCGTAGCATTTAGCACAGACCCCGTCTTGGGATTCACAAGTAAGGACCGAACGGATTTTGACCTTCTCAATGCCGAGTTTTTCAATACCGGCAGCTTTGATTTCATCAATTTCCTCATTTGCGTGGACAATGACTTGTTTTGTGACCGGATCAATAATCTCATCACATGACGTACGTCCGATAATACGGGTCGGCAGACTGACGATTTCCTCGTCCCCTTCATAAATCGGTTGCACCCAAATGCCGTTAGCAGTCCTACAATCAGGGATCTGGATGATCACGTCTTGAGATACGTCAACGAGTTTACGGGTCATGTAACCGGAGTCCGCTGTCTTCAATGCTGTATCAGCAAGACCTTTACGGGCACCATGTGTGGAGATGAAATACTCAAGGACGGTGAGTCCTTCGCGGAAATTTGAAAGAATAGGTCTTTCGATAATTTCACCCGATGGTTTCGCCATCAATCCTCGCATACCCGCCAACTGCACAACCTGTTGTTTATTACCACGGGCACCTGAATCAACCATCATAAAGACGGGGTTAAATTCTTTTTTGCCCTTATTATGATCGAGGGTACGGTACATGACGTTACTGATTTGGCTTGTACAATGCAGCCAGATATCAGTGATTTTATTGTAACGTTCACCTTCCGTAATGACACCATTACGGTATTGTTTCGCGACTTCCGTCACCAGTTTAAAGGCTTTTTCGACTTCGACACGTTTTTCATCAGGAATAATCATGTCATCAATACCAATGGAGACACCTGCCTGAGTAGCTTCTTGGAACCCGAGGGATTTCATCTGGTCGAGAATCTCAACAGTACGTGGGGCTCCCACTGCGTGATATGTGCGGTAAATAATATCACCTAAAATCTTTTTAGGGACAGGTTTATTCACATACCCGATTTCAGAAGGCCAAATGTAATTAAACATGACTCGGCCGACCGTTGTTTCGATCGTCTTCTTGGTGGATTCACCGTAAAGGGTTTTATTGCCGAAATCCGGGTTCTTAAAGACAATCGGATCGTGGAGTTTGAGTGACTTTTCTTGGTAGGCAAAAAGCACCTCATCATAATGCGCAAATATCGACAACCGGCGTTTTACACCTTCTGCATTGAGGTAAGAACCCGGACGGGGATTTTGCGTCAAATAATAACACCCGAGTGGAATGTCCTGTGAAGGAGTAATAATTGGTTTTCCATTTGAAGGGGAAAAGATATTCCTCGTGGAAAGCATCAATATTTTCGCTTCCATTTGGGCCTCAATGGAAAGGGGCACATGGACAGCCATTTGGTCACCGTCAAAATCAGCGTTATAAGCCGTACAAACCAGCGGATGGACACGGATCGCATCCCCTTCAATCAATGTCGGCTCGAAAGCCTGGATCGACAAACGGTGGAGTGTCGGAGCGCGGTTCAAGAGAACGCAGTGACCTTTGGTCACTTCATCAAGGATATCCCAGACTTCAGGAGCTTGGCGTTCAATCATCTTTTTAGCACTACGAACCGTGTGCACAAATGACAATTCCTTCAAACGGCGGATAATGAATGGTTCGAAAAGAACCAAAGCCATTTTCTTCGGCAAACCACATTGGTTGAGCTTGAGCTCTGGCCCGATGACGATGACGGAACGACCCGAATAATCTACACGTTTACCGAGGAGATTTTGGCGGAAACGACCTTGTTTGCCTTTGAGCATGTCGGAAAGGGATTTGAGGGGACGGTTACCGGCACCTGTCACAGGACGCCCGTGGCGGCCATTATCCATCAAGGCATCGACAGCTTCTTGGAGCATCCGTTTTTCATTACGGATAATCACGTCAGGAGTCTTGAGCTGGAGGAGATTTTTCAAACGGTTATTCCGGTTGATCACACGGCGATAAAGATCGTTCAGATCAGATGTCGCAAAACGTCCGCCTTCAAGGGGAACCAAAGGACGCAAGTCAGGAGGGATGACAGGAAGTACTTCCAAGATCATCCATTCAGGGCGTGTCTTTGATCCAGCCAAGCCCATAATATATTTAAGGCGCTTAGCCATTTTCTTCTTGGTCTGCTTACTACGGGTCGTCTGGAGGGATTCCTCGAGTTCCTTGACTGTATTCGCGAGATCCATACCGGCCATGACATCACGGATAGCTTCCGCGCCCATTTTGGCGACGAAACTACCATCACCATATTGGTCGAGGGCTTCACGGTATTCCATTTCACTGAGCAACTGGCGTTGTTTGAGTGGCGTACGACCTGGATCGACGACCATATAGTCCTCATAATAGATCACACGTTCGAGCAATTTCGCGCTCATATCCATCAAGAGCCCGATTTTGCTAGGCATACATTTATAAAACCAGATATGCGAAACAGGAACAGCAAGCTCGATGTGTCCCATACGGTCGCGACGGACGCGTGAGAGGGTGACTTCCACACCGCAACGGTCACAGACAACACCTTTATATTTAACCCGCTTGTACTTACCGCAAGCGCATTCCCAATCCTTTGTCGGACCGAAAATACGTTCGCAGAATAGGCCCCCTTTTTCAGGGCGGAATGTACGGTAATTGATTGTTTCAGGGTTCTTCACCTCACCTCTCGACCATGAACGGATCACTTCGGGGGAAGCAATCGTGATCGAAACTTGATCAAAACTGTTCTCCTGTCGTTCAAACTCGAGGATTTCTTTAACTTCAGAACTTTCCTGTATTACGGCTGTAGTATCTTTAATCATATTTACCTGAGGAATTGAGTTAAATTAAACCGCTATGCTTTCTGTATTGCTTTTCTGGACCCGGATATCGAGGCAGAGACCTTGCATTTCTTTAACGAGCACGTTGAAGGACTCCGGAGTACCGGCTTCCAGATTACTGTCACCCTTGACAATTGATTCGTAAATCCGCGTACGACCTGTCGTATCATCGGATTTGACCGTGAGTAATTCCTGGAGCGTGTAGGCAGCACCATAAGCTTGCATAGCCCAGACCTCCATTTCTCCGAAACGTTGTCCCCCGTATTGGGCTTTACCACCCAGAGGTTGTTGTGTAACCAGCGAGTACGGTCCGACAGCACGGGCATGGATTTTATCGGCGACCAAATGGTTCAGTTTCATCATGTAGATATAACCGACGACGACACGTTGATCAAAACGCTCACCACTGCGTCCATCGTAGAGGTAGGTTTTACCGTCCTCATCGAGGTTCGCCTGCTTGAGGTATTCACGGATTTGTTTCTCAGCAATACCGTCGAATACAGGTGTTGCCACCTTGAACCCGAGCACCTTCGCAGCAATACCCAGATGCGTTTCCAAGACCTGTCCTACATTCATACGTGAAGGCACGCCCAATGGATTCAGGACAATTTGCACGGGTGTACCATCCGGAAGGAATGGCATATCTTCTTCAGGTACGATTTTTGCGATGACACCTTTATTCCCGTGGCGACCGGCCATTTTATCACCGACAGAGATTTTCCTCTTACTGGCGATATAAACCTTCACCTGCTTGATAATGCCAGGATCCACGTCGTCTCCGCTTTCGATTCCGTCAAGTAAACGGTCACGATCATTTTCCAAATCTTCGAATTTACTTTCAAAGCTCGATATAATCTCGCGGATCTTGATGCGAATCGGGCTTGGATCGATTTCAATATGGTCATAGACACTGGCGAGTTTACGCAAGAGTGTCTTTGTGATCTTACGGTTTGCAGGGATAATAATCTCCCCTGTCTCGGCATTCACGACATCCAGCGGGATTTTCTCTCCCAAAAGGACATTGGAAAGTCCTTCGGTGAGTTGCTCCAAAAGCTCGTTTTTCTTCTTATTAAAATCATCATCGATTTCTTTACGGCGTTTTTTGGCTTCTGTTTCGCTGAGCTTGATTCTTTCAATCGTCTTGTTCGAGCTCACCTTTGTCGCCATGATTATCCCGCCGATTCCGGAAGGAACAGTCAGGGAACTATCTTTAACGTCCGCCGCTTTTTCACCGAAAATCGCACGGAGCAGGCGTTCTTCAGGAGAAAGCTCTGTTTCGCTTTTCGGAGTGATTTTACCGACCAAGATATCTCCAGGTTTTACTTCGGCACCGACACGGACAACCCCGTCATGACCGAGATTTTTAAGTGCTTCCTCACCCACATTTGGGATATCACGGGTGATTTCCTCAGGCCCGAGCTTTGTATCACGGGCACCGATTTCGAACTCTTCAATATGGATCGATGTATAAATATCATCTTTCACCAGTTTTTCAGAGAGGAGGATCGCGTCTTCGAAGTTATAACCATTCCATGGCATGAAAGCCACAAGCACATTACGTCCGAGAGCTAATTCACCTTTTTCAGTACAAGGTCCGTCAGCAATCACCTGTCCTTTTTTGATGTGCTCACCCTTCTTGATAATCGGCTTATGATTAAAACAAGTGGCGGAGTTTGTACGCATGAATTTCCTTAATTCATAAACGTAAATACCCTTTTCATTGTCGGTTTTTAATTTCTTTTTGCTATCAGGCATTTTGCCGTCCTGAGTGACGACTACTAAATCACCGGTGACAGAAGCAACAATACCACTCCCCTCGGAGACAACGACAACACCCGAGTCACGGGCAACACGTTCTTCCATTCCTGTGCCGACAATGGGTGAATCTCCGTAAAGAAGAGGTACCCCTTGGCGTTGCATGTTCGAGCGCATCAATGCACGGTTCGCGTCATCATGCTCAAGGAAGGGAATCAAACTAGCAGCTACAGAAACCAACATGCGGGGAGAAACGTCCATGTAATCAACCTTGGCCGGTTCGACCTCCAAAAAGTCCGCACGGTAACGAACCGAGATTTTGGGATCGGTAAATTCACTCTTGTCATTCAAGGGGGAATTCGCCTGAGCGATAACAAAGTTTTCGGACTTGTCAGCAGTCAAATATTCGATTTCGTCTGTCACCTTGCCATCGATCACACGGCGGTAAGGTGCTTCCAAAAATCCAAACTCATTGACTCGCGCAAATGAACTTAGAGAATTGATCAGACCGATATTCGGGCCTTCAGGAGTCTCAATCGGGCAAATCAAACCATAGTGGGAAGGATGCACGTCACGAACCTCAAATCCGGCGCGATCACGGGACAAGCCCCCGGGTCCAAGGGCCGACAAGCGGCGCTTATGGGTCATTTCTGACAGGGGATTTGTTTGATCCATGAATTGGGAAAGCTGGCTGCGTCCGAAGAAATCACGGATCACGGCACTCAGTGCTTTTGGATTAATCAACTTCTGGGGAGTCATCCCTTCGGTATTCACATCAAAAAGTGTCATACGCTCTTTGACCAAACGCTCCGTACGGGCTAACCCGACACGGCACTGGTTAGCGACGAGTTCACCCACAGTACGTACACGGCGGCTGCCTAAGTGGTCAATATCATCGATCGATCCGTCAATACCTGCACGCAGTCTCAACAAATACTTGATCGCTGAAACAAAATCATCATTCGATAATGTCCGCTGTTCGATATCCACTTCCATGGTTAGCTTTTGATTCATTTTGTAGCGACCCACACGACCTAAGTCATAACGTCTGGGATCAAAGAAAAGTCTTTTAATCAATGCCTTGGCATTGGCCACAGTGGGGGGATCCCCGGGACGCAAACGGCGGTAAATCTCGCGCAAGGCCTCTTCTTCATTGTGAGTCGGGTCCTTCTTGAGGGATTTAATGATCGTATCGTCATCTTTAGTGTCGACGACTTGTACTGACTTGATCCCTAAATCAATCAACTGTTTAATCACTGCTTTTGAGAGTGGCTCAAAGGCACGTGCTACGACAATATCCTGGTCACGAATATCAGTGGTCAGGACTTTTGTCGCAATGGTTTCTACGTCAAGGCCTGTGGAAAGGCTGATTTTTTCGATATCATAAAATAGTTTCAGGATTTCTTCATCAGTGCTATACCCCAAGGCTCTGAGGAATGTGGTGGCCAAAAACTTCCTACGGCGGCGGCGGCGATCCAGATAAATGTAGAGGAGGTCGCTCGTGTCAAACTGGACTTCAAGCCAGTTACCACGGTCTGGTATGATACGGAAACTAAAGAGAGTTTTCCCGTTGGCGTGGATGGAAGATTCAAAACAAATACCAGGGGAACGGTGAAGCTGGCTAACAACGACGCGTTCAGCACCGTTAATCACAAATGAACCACGGGGTGTCATCAAGGGCAATTCGCCCATGTAAACGGTTTCTTCCTTCGCATTTTTGTCATCCTTGAGACGGAAAGTCAAATAAAGCGGTGATGAAAAGGTTTGGCCTTCTCTGACACATTCAATATCACCCATCTTGGGTGAGCCCACTTCGTACTGCACATAATCCAAGGAGACTTTCTCGTCATAACTTGAAATAGGAAAAACTTCCTTAAAAACAGCATGGAGACCTATATTCTTGCGTTTGCCCGGAGTAACATCCGTTTGTAAAAAATCAATGTACGATTGAACCTGCAATTCGATCAAATTAGGAACATCGATGACATTCTTAAGCTTTCCGAAGTTTCTTCTTAATGCAACCATATGGTCTTATTCTCCGTGGTAATTTTTTCCGGTCATCATACTCACGCCTGATTACTGGTCAGACGGTATTTTTTTCCCAAGGCAATTTTATTGCATTTTTTTCACTTCGCGATCTGTCCGTGAAATGTAAAAAGACTCCCGCCTGTTGCCTGGAAAAAAAGTTTCAGGCGGGAGTCAAAAATTAAGCGCTTATTGGATTTCTACTTTGGCGCCAGCAGCTTCGACTTTTTTCTTGATGTCTTCAGCCTCTTCCTTATTCACGCCTTCTTTGATCGCTTTAGGAGCACCTTCAACGAGGTCTTTAGCTTCCTTGAGTCCAAGTCCGGTGACAGCGCGTACTTCTTTGATCACATTGATCTTGTTAGCACCGGTTTCTTTGAGGATAACATTGAAGGATGTCTTTTCCTCTGCAGCAGCGGCAGCCGCAGCGGGAGCTGCAGCAGCAGCTACAGGAGCAGCAGCACTGACACCCCAAGTTTCTTCAAGTTTCTTTACGAGTTCAGCGGCTTCCAAAACGGTGAGCCCACTGAGTTGCTGAACGATTGTATCCAGATCTGCCATATGTTTTACCTTTATTATTTTTCCTTGTGTCGTAGTCGAACCGAACCCCGGTTCAAATTAACCTCCGGCGGGCATAAACCGGAAGCTACGAGTTACATGGGATTTTTTATTACGCCCAAATTTGTTTATCTGGTGATTATGCGCTTTTTTCGCTTTTTGCCTTAATAACCTGGGCCAATTGTCCAGCCGGAGTATTAAGCAACACAGCGAGTTTGGTCGCAGGAGCATTAATCACACCGAGAATCATGCTGCGGAGGACATCCAAGCTTGGCAAGTCTGCCAAGGCTTTTACCTCTGCAGCACTCAAAAGCTTATTATCAAGCACACCCAGTTTAATGGATGGTTTTTCGAATTCCGAAGCAAAGGTTTTTACGACTTTGGCAGCGGCTGACACATCCTTCAGGCCAGTGACAATGGCGATCTGCCCTGTCAAAGAAGCCCTCAGATCAGGGAGCCCTGACTGTTCGGCGGCAATACGTAATGCCGTGTTTTTGATCACCTTGTATTCGGCCTGGACATCACGGAGACGTTTGCGCAACTCATTAAAATGAGTTACTGTCATGGATGAATATTCGGTTACGATCAAATACGGGGATGCATTGATCTTTGACTTGATATCTGCGACTAAAATTGTTTTTTCGGGTCTCATATTTTATTCCCTCTCAAAGTTAGCTTTTAATGATCGCACTCGCATCGAGACGGATCCCGGGAGTCATTGTTCCGGATAATGTCGCATTTAGGACGTAGGTCCCTTTTGCCGTCGAAGGACGTGATTTCAAAATCGCCTCTATTACAGCATGGATATTATCCAAGAGGGCATTTTCATCAAAGGAGACTTTCCCAGTCGGGACATGGATATTTCCTGCCTTATCAATTTTGAATTCCACACGGCCGGCTTTAACTTCTTTAACGGCCTTGGCTGTGTCATCAGTGATTGTCCCTGTCTTCGGGTTTGGCATCAAACCGCGGGGACCAAGAACCTTACCGAGTTTGCGTACTTCCACCATCGCTGATGGCGTGGAAATAGCGACATCAAAATCATTAAACCCATCACTGCATTTTTTGATCAGGTCTTCGAAACCGACATACTCGGCACCTGCTGCCAGAGCTGCGTCTGCAGCCGCCCCTTGGGCGAACACAGCCACACGCACATTTTTACCACTTCCGTGGGGAAGTGCTGCGGTTCCACGCACCATTTGGTCGGATTGTTTCGGATCGACTCCGAGTTTAATTGCCAGATTCACCGTTTGGTCAAATTTGGTGGCGGGCATTTTTTTGAGGATGCTGACCGCCTCTTCAAGGCGATAAACCTTTTTCATGTCAACAAGCTTTGCTGCTTGTTGATAACGCTTACTTTTTTGATTAGCCATTATTTTACTCCTTGTGGTGTGACGGTCCCTATGTAGAAACCGACTCTTCGCTCCCGTAATTTTCCTATTTGAAGAAAAATAAGAAGCTCCCACGTTGTTGTTTTAGTCAATAACTTCGATTCCCATGCTTCTGCATGTACCTGTCATCATGCGGATACCGGCCTCGTCACTATTGATATTTAAATCTTTACGTTTGACATTAATAATATCCAAAAGCTGTTTTTTGGTGATTTTTCCCACTTTTGTTTTATTCGGTTCCTTCGATGCCGAAGCGATTCCTACAGCTCTTTTAATCAGTCCCGCTGCGGGTGGTGATTTTGTGATAAATGTAAAGGACTTATCCTTATATACACTAATCACGACAGGTAGGATATCTCCTACCTGTTTCTGGGTTTCAGCATTGAACTGTTTACAGAATCCCATGATATTAACACCATGTTGACCCAATGCCGGTCCAACGGGGGGAGCTGGATTTGCTTGCCCTGCCGGAATCTGTAAACGAATGATTGCACTTACTTCTTTAGCCATAATTCACCTTTTATCTTGTTTTAATCTACTTCACGCTCCACTTGCCAGTACTCAAGTTCCACAGGAGTATTCCGTCCAAAAATGGAAACGGAAACCTTTAATTTTCCTTTTTCAGTGTCGATTTCTTCAATCACACCGGTGAAACTCATGAACGGACCATCATTAATTTTCACTTTTTCACCTACGTTATAATCAACTTTAGGTTTTGCCTTGTCCTCTTTTTCGGAGATTTGGGCGATTAAATTCTCTACTTCTTCATTCCTCAATGCGCTAGGACGTTCACCGCCGACAAACCCGATCACCCCGTTTGACTCACGGATAAAGTACCAGGTTTTTCCGACTAATTGACGCTTGTCGTCATATAAATTTAAATGGGCAAAGACATAACCGGGAAAAAGTTTGCGGACAACCTCGATTTTTTTTCCTCTTTTGACTTCCGCGACTCTCTCAGTAGGAACGAGGATTTCTTTAACACATTCCCCCATTTCCTCGATCTTGACTCTTTTGAGCAGGCTGTCTCTGACTTTATTTTCCTGCCCACTGAGTACATGGATACTGAACCACTGAAAGTTAGTATTTTCTTCTGGAGCACTTTGGGTCACAGCCCCCTCATTTGGTATGGGATTTTGATCTTCCACGATTTTACATGTCTCCAATTTTTAAAATGAATTTCCTGATAAATGATGATAAGACTGTATCAGCTGCCACAATATAAAATGATAACAATACACAGGCAACGATCACAACCACTGTGGATTGGATCAACCCTTGATAACGTGCATAACCTTTTTCCTGTGGATCGATCGGCCAAATGCATTTCGAGAGCTCCACTTTCGTCTCAAAAAGAAAATTCCTAATTTTTGCACCGTGCTTAATCATTAACCATGCTACAAAAAGTGCAACGACTCCCCATATTATAGTCGTAGCAGGATGGTTTTTGATCCAATTGAGTATTATATCTGTAAAATTCATTTTATATTTTCACCTTTATTGGCAGGCCAGGAGGGACTTGAACCCCCAACAAACGGTTTTGGAGACCGCTACTCTACCAATTGAGCTACTGGCCTAACGACCAAAAAAACATTTTTCCCGAGACAGTCGAGCCCTGTCAGTTATTTTGACAGGGCCGGCTGGATCAGAAATGATTTTTATCCCTTTATGAAACAATGTCTGAAACACGACCGGAACCGACCGTACGGCCACCTTCACGGATCGCGAAACGCATTGTTTTTTCAATAGCAACAGGGGTAATTAATTCCACTTCGATACTCACATTATCACCGGGCATCACCATTTCAACACTCGCTGGCAATGTCACGACACCGGTCACGTCTGTGGTACGGAAATAGAACTGAGGACGGTATCCGTTAAAGAACGGGGTATGACGTCCACCTTCTTCTTTGTTCAAGACATAAATTTCAGCTTTGAACTTTGTATAAGCCTTGATCGAACCTGTTTTGGCAAGAACCTGACCGCGCTCGATGTTATTTTTTTCAACACCACGCAACAAGAGACCGCAGTTGTCGCCCGCACGGCCTTCATCAAGGCTCTTACGGAACATTTCAACGTCAGTAACAACTGTCTTAATCGTATCCTTGATACCGACGATTTCAATTTCCTCACCTTTTTTCACAATACCACGTTCGATACGTCCGGTAGCCACTGTTCCACGTCCGGAGATGGAGAACACGTCTTCGACAGCCATCAAAAATGGTTTATCGATTTCGCGGGCTGGCTCAGGGATGAATGTATCGATCGCATCCATCAGCTCAAGAATACACTTGGCATCAGGGGAACTTGGATCGCTCGATGCGAGGGCTTTAACAGCAGAACCTTTGATAATGGGGATTTTGTCACCAGGGAACTCATAGGAGCTCAAGAGCTCGCGGACTTCCATTTCGACAAGTTCCAAAAGCTCGGGATCGTCGACCATGTCGCATTTGTTTAAGAAAACAACAAGGGCAGGCACACCGACCTGACGAGCCAAAAGGATGTGCTCGCGTGTTTGAGGCATCGGACCGTCTGCAGCGCTCACGACAAGAATCGCTCCGTCCATCTGGGCGGCACCGGTAATCATATTCTTGATGTAGTCAGCGTGTCCTGGGCAATCAACGTGTGCATAGTGACGATTCTCTGTCTCATACTCCTGGTGGGAAGTATTAATGGTAATACCGCGCGCCTTTTCTTCGGGGGCGTTATCGATATCCTCATATTTACGAGCTTCCGCCATGCCTTTACCTGCCAATACGGAACAAATTGCGGCAGTCAAGGTTGTCTTACCATGGTCAACGTGTCCTATTGTTCCAACGTTAACATGGGGTTTAGTACGATTGAATACTGCTTTGGCCATATTGGCTTCTCCTTACAGTTTTTTGGTTAGTGTTTTGAATTGTTTTCTAAATTTATATTTCTTATGGAGCCCATGACCGGGATTGAACCGGTGACCTCGTCCTTACCAAGGACGTGCTCTACCAACTGAGCTACATGGGCCTTACTTACAGTTCTTTTCCCGCTCTTTTTAAATCCATCCGTACCGTATACACAACAGCTTGTATGAATCCATGCGATGACCGGGCTCGCTCCAATTTTAATCTCTAGCTTCCACCAAAAATAAAAATCGTTTATCATTCTGGAATAAAACCTGCTTTGCCGTCAAATGACGAAAAGCCTCCCGAAAATTTTATTCGTTGGTAACGAAAAGAATTCTCTGAAGACTCCAAAGACTTGAATTACTCCAAGGGGATCAAAATAAGGACTTTCCGAAAAATTAGTCAATTGGTTTTTTAACTTTTTCACATAAAGTTGATAATATATTCATTGACAAAACATGATTTACTGTCAATTTTTAAGTCGGATTTCTCTCTATCTTTGAAATGATAATATTCTAAAGGATAGAGCACCCTAACTCCCTAATTTGTCCGATCCTCATAATTTTCCACGAGGAACATTTTGAACGCCGATCAACTAGCCGCCTTCTTTTTCCGTGAAAATGTGTATTTCGACCTAAATCTTCCCGTTATTTAATCACTTTTTTTAATTCGTCCGGGTTTTCTTTAGAAAGATCGATTTTTATCCAAAACGGTTAAGCTCAAAGTATTTCACTCAGAATGACTTTGAATATTGTGTGTATTCGTATGGCACGCCCGTTTTGCAATCACAGTCCCTCCCAGATTTTCTCTCTACACTTCTAATCGATATCCGACTCCATGAACGGTGAGGAGGTGTACCGGATCGGCAGGGTCGACTTCGATTTTCTGGCGGATCTTCACAATGACCTGATCGAGTGTGCGGGTGGTACCGTAATATTCCATCCCCCAGACCTCGTCGAGTAATTGGTTACGACTGACGACATTGCCTGTCTCGCGGTGGAGCAAGGCAATAATCTTGAGTTCCTTTTCCGTGAGGTCGATTTTCTCTTTTCCCCTCTGGCCGCGCATGGCCTTAGTATCGATCTTGACTGAGCCGAAAACAATTTGCGCAGGTAGGACGATCCCTTTCCCGTTTTTTCCAGCTGGGGCAATTTGCTCGGAACGCCGCAGGAGGGCATTGACCCGTGCGAGTAATTCACGCACACTGAAAGGTTTTGTCATATAATCATCCGCGCCGAGCTCGAGCCCTACTACTTTATCGACCTCCTGCCCCTTGGCCGTGAGCATGAGGATCGGCACTTGCATCCCACCCGCCCTGATCTCACGGCAAAGATCGAACCCGCTTTTTCCCGGGAGCATGACATCGAGCACCATCAGCGAGGGCTGGAACCCTTTGAGCTTGGCCATCACCTGACGCCCGTCACTGACTTCATCGACATCGTAATTCTCGCTTTTGAGCGACTCCACGAGTCCCATCCGGATATGGGCATCATCTTCAACGACCAAAATTTTCTTTTTCATAAAAGTGTCTCCTCTTCTAGAGTCAGCGTGAGGGTGAAATTACTGCCTCCCCCTTTTCTTTGTGCACAGGTAATGATCCCCCGGTGATCTTCGGCGATCTTTAAAGCTAGTGTGAGCCCTAGGCCCGAACCCTGTACACCACTCGAAAGCGAGTCATGGGCACGGTAGAAACGCTCGAAAATTTTCTTTTCCTCACCTGACGGAATCCCAATACCCCGGTCAAGCACACTGACATGGAGTTTCTTCCCGTCGATGACCGTGTGTAATTCGATACTTTTGACATCGGTAGAATATTTTTCTGCGTTCGAGAGCAAATTAACCAAGACCTGTGACAAGGCATCCTCATCCCCGTCGATGAGATAGGCGACTTGCTCCCCGTGCCAGACTGTGTCGAATCCCTGATTCCGCAAGTGCAGTTCCTGACCTTCCCACAGTTTTTGAATCACCGGATAAAAATCAAACACTCTTTTATGATACCGTTTCTGTCCCTTCTCGATCTTGGCGAAATCTAATACATTGTTGATTAACCTTGTCAGGCGCTCGCTCTCCAGTGTGATGATGCGCAAATAGTTCGTCACTTTTTCGGGTTCCTGCACCCGTCCCTCCAAGAGCAACTCGGCAAACATCCTGATCGAGGTCAGCGGTGTCTTGAGTTCATGCGACACATTACTGACAAAGTCCGTTTTCTTTTGGACAATCTCCATGCGTTTACGGGTTTCATTAAAGATAAACCATACCCCTACACAAATAGCGGCGAGTGCCAGGGCGATGACACTCATGAGGACTAATCTCATGGTCCGGGCCGAACGCTCCAGCCGGTTCGCGTCCCGGAAATACAAGCCCACCTCCCAATAAGGAAGTACTTCCCCTATTTCCGTAGCGACAAAGGGCTGTTTCCAGTCGGGGCGGTAACCATCCATTGCGGAAAAACTCACGGGTTTACCCTTGTTATTCAGTATGGCGATTCCCACGTCCTGATTCCCTTTGAGGACTGAGGATGGGAAACCTATCGCCATCATTTTCTCAACCCCCTTAGCCTCTAAAGCCATGCAAAAAACCGTCTCTTTTATATGGTCGGGCCTATACCAGAATAAAACCTCCAGCCGATCATCGACGTAACGGGAAATAATCCCTTCCTTCTGGGCACTCACGATTTCACTAAACCGTGTATAATCTGCCACCACCGACGATGTTTGTTGTTTATTTTCTTCGTCCTGGAGCCTGACCTGTTTTTTCGGCGCGACACTGCGGTAATAGGTCTCAGCTTTCTTATTTTTGAAAGATTCTTTTTCCTCATTCCTGCTGGATAGGGAAACATCCGGAGTGATCGCCGCAGTAGGTGGCGCGGGGGCATTATCTACTTTTGATGCAGACATCTGATCCCCACTTATTCTGTCCCGCTTTTGAGATTCCATCGCTAGGCCTGATGCGGCATCCGACCGGTTATCTTTCGATTGTAATTTATCAGTGGACATCTGGTTCTGCTTAAGAACCTCATCGATCTGGGGAACTGTCTGGTAAACAGCCACGGATGTTTGATTCCCAAAAAAAGTGCGATTCAGCTCAAAAAAACTTTTCAGGCGCGCATCCGAATCCACGGCAATCTGTGAAGGCGCCACGATCCCGCCTTGCATATCCGTGGCAAAAAAGACCGGTTGATATTCCGAGAATAAACTATTCTGCTCGAGTCCCGTAACAATCTGCTCTGGAAGCTGGCCACTATTGGCCAGGCTGCCAAATTCATTCACCCCGTCTTTGAATTTCAGGAATTCCGAGGCAATATAAAGCCTGACCTGCGCGGCTAATTCATCCGTCTGGGTTTGCCGGAGTTCCACTTCCTGATTTTCAATAATCACTTTTTGTTGCCCCGCCGCTCGGAATGCCAGCACCCCGAGCACAAAGGCCGGGAGAAAAATAAAAACGATAAAAATGATGGCATTCTTCTTCATACGATTAATCAATGGTTCATTAACAGAATCCGTGCAAATTGCGACACATGTCCTCGGAATCCTCGATTATTTTCATTACGAACCCGTCCCTGGCCTTCTTTTATCACGCTTATGATTCCTTCATGAGAACCTCATAAAAAAGGAGGGGGAAGGAGTCCCCCTCCGGTAACACGATTCACATCACCTACTCTTTCTGGTTTTTCTGTTTATAATTCTCGTATTGGAAAGCTTTGCGGCTGCGTTTATCAAAACCGTCTTTAGCTTCTACTTCGTCCGCTACGGCACTCAAGGAATCCCTTTCCTGATCGAGTTTCGGGGTTCTGGCGGCTGCAGGAAGATTACTGATGGCTTGGGATTGTTCTTTGAGCTTTAGTACAGCCTCTGCCTTTTTTCCTGAATCAGCGAGTTTCAGAGCTTCCTCACGGACCACCCTATTTTGTACCAAGGCCGCTTCTTGGGCCACCTCGACATTCAGCGAGGCGTCGGATTCCTTTTGATTTTCCGTCATTTCGATAGAGGCAAGAATCTGTTGTTTTTTATCTTTCCCGCTTTCTTCATCCTTATAATCGATATTTGCCTGAGCTACGTCCATTTTTCCGCCTGAGGCATTCACCACCCGGGCACGGACCAGGAAACTGCGGTTTTGGGATCCGTAAACCTCGGGCAGGATAATCTCCGCGCGGCGGTTGGTAAAACGGATATCCGGCTCACCTACGACTTCGATACCTTCTACCCCCTCGGGGAGCACGATAATCACGCGCAAATTGCGTGCGAGAATGTTTTGGATTTTGCCGAGTTCCTCCGCAAATATCCCGGGTAATTTTTCCGTATCTTGCACGTAATAATAATTCGCCGCTGAAGCCTCAGCCAGTGAAACCATCAAATCCTCATTATAATCATCCCCCAGCCCGATTGTGGTGACTTGGATGCCCTGTTCGCGCAAATTGCGTCCGAGCCGGGCGAGTTCCGCTGGTGAGCTGGGCCCGACATTGGCGATCCCGTCGGAAAGCAGGAAGACACGGTTGACATTTTCTTTGGCGAAGAATTTATTCACTTGCTGAGCGCCCATCTCCACCCCGGCATAAAGGGCCGTACTCCCGCCATCAGTAATTTCCCGGACCAATGACTTTAAATGCGATTTATCTTTGACTTTCTGGGGCGGGATCAGGAGGTTGCTCAGATCATCGTAGATGACCACGGAGATCGTATCCTTTTCAGAAAGCTGGTCGATCGCCACACAGGCGGCCTGTTTTGCCTTTTCAAGCTTGGGCCCCGCCATGGAACCCGATCGGTCCAGTACAAGGGCCAGATTAACCGGGGTCCGCCTTTTTCGGGATGCTTCCCGGCCTTTAAGCTCGAGTTTAATTAAAACCTCGGCATCTTTGGTTTTAACGATCTTATTCCGGTCGGGGGTGAGTTTGACCGTGATTATTTCTTCGCTTTTGCCTGTGGTTAAACAAAGCGCCAGCGCCGCCATTGTGATTGCGATGAATATTGTTTTCATGCCCTCATACTGGCAAATTCCTTCCCCCGTGTTGTCAGGCTATCGTTAATCAATTGTAAAAAAAATGTAATGAGAGATCAGGAATGTGTTAGATTTCCGCTTGTGGGTCGTTCCGCAGTCCTGTAGATTCATGGCGTTCGTCACAGAGAGGTAATCCGTATTCATGTGAACCAGCTTTCACAAAAGCGGGTAAGGGAATATCCGGAATCATTAACTCTGCGACTTCAATACACCGAACAACAATTTATCCACAAGAAAACACTGACCACTATGAGTAAACATCAATTCCAAACCGAGGTAAACCAACTCCTCCACCTGATCATCCACAGCCTGTACTCGCACAAGGAGATATTCATGCGCGAACTGGTGTCGAACGCCTCTGACGCTTTGGACAAGCTGAAGTATCTCACCCTGACCGATGATCAATTCAAATCCCTATCGTTCAATCCGGCCATCAATATAGAGTTCAACGAGAAAGATCCAAAAACTCTCACCATTTCCGATAACGGAATCGGCATGAACGAGACTGAGCTCGTCGAGCACTTGGGCACGATCGCCCGCTCCGGCACACGCACCTTCCTCGCGGGACTCTCCGGTGACGGAAAAAAGGATTCAAACCTGATCGGTCAATTCGGCGTGGGATTCTACTCCTCATTCATGGTCGCGAACCTGATCGAGGTCACCTCACGGAAGGCTGGCGAGGATACGGCCTGCAAATGGACAAGCACAGGCAAAGGAGAGTTTGAAATTATTGAGGCCGTCCGACCATCCCACGGCACCACTATCGTCCTGCATTTAAATGAAGAGGGTGCGGAATACGCCTCCCACTGGTCGATTGAAAGTCTGATCAAAAAATACTCTAACCATATTGCTTTCCCGATCTTCCTCACCTACGAAAAGACTGAGCGCGATGACAAAGGCAAGGAAACGTCCAAGGCAATGGAAACCGAACAGGTTAACTCTGCCAGCGCCCTGTGGAAACGTTCCAAAAACGAACTCAAGGACGAGGACTACAAGGAGTTTTACAAGACAGTGGGCCACGATGTGGATGATCCGATGTTTTGGACTCATACCCGCGCCGAAGGCACCATTGAGTATACGACCCTCTTCTACATTCCGAAAACCGCTCCATTCGACATGTACTATGCGGATTATAAACCGGGGGTAAAACTCTTCGTCCGCCGTGTCTTTATCACAGATGACGACAAGGAGCTTCTCCCTTCTTGGTTAAGATTCATCCGCGGGGTCATTGACAGCGAGGATCTACCTCTGAATGTCAGCCGCGAAATCCTCCAGCAGAACAAAGTCATGATGAAGATCAAGCTAGACAGCGTGAAAAAGCTCCTCTCTGAATTTGAGAAACTGGCCAAGGACAAGCCTGACATATTCCTGGAGTTTATCGCCCAGTATAATCGTCCCCTCAAGGAAGGCCTCTACTCCGACTATTCACACAGAGATCAATTGATCGACCTGGTAAGGTTCAAATCCTCCAAAGTCGAGGGCTGGACAAGCTTCGCAGACTATAAGGGCCGGATGCAGCCTGAACAGAAGGCCATTTACTTCATCAGCGGGGATAACGAGGTGAAACTCCGCGCCAGTCCGCTGCTTGAAGCCTACAAGAAAAAAGGGATTGAAGTCCTCATTATGGACGACAAAATCGATGAAGTCGTCATTCCCTCCCTTCACAAATACAAAGACGCGGATCTCAAAGCCGTCAACCGTTCCGACGCCGGTGAGGACCTCAAGGATACCCAAGACAAGGAGAAGGAAAAAAACGTTCTTCCTGTCGTGGAAAAGATCAAAAAAGCCCTAGGCGACCGCGTCAAGGACGTCAAAGTGTCCATACGCCTTTCCGACAGCCCGAGCTGTATTGTCACGGATGAATCCGATCCTACCTACCAGATGCATGCGATGATGAAGCAGATGGGTCGCGGCGACGACCTTCCCGAGGTGAAACCCATTCTAGAAATCAATCCGGACCACCCGATTATCACAGGCCTCAAGAATGTTGACGACGAGGAGAAGATTTCCGATGTGGCCGTACTCCTCTTTGACCAGGCCCTCCTGATGGAAGGTGTCGAGATCAAAGATGCCCCCGACTTTGTGAGGAGATTAAATCGTGTCTTAGGCAAAGCATTTTAATGTAGCCTCCCGCCAGCCCCCAGCCCGCGCCAGACCTATTGACCGGGCGCAGGCAGTGCGCATACTAACCGCGCAATTTGCTGCGGGGTATGCCCTGCGCTGAGGGAAATCCTCAGCCGGGCCGCCCCTTTGGCGACTGTCGGATAACGGATGGCCGGGACATAAATACCTGCGTCAAATAATCCCTGCGCTATTTGCAACGCACGGGACTCATCCCCGATCATGACCGGGATAATCGCGCTTTGTGCGGTTACTCCCCTTTGAAATGCCCCCGTAAAAGCTGAAATATTTTCCCAGAGCAATTTGCGCAGTTTTTTCCCCTCATTACCCGATACCACCTCGATAGCTTTCATCGCCGCCGCACAGGTCGCAGGAGGGAGGGCCGTGGAGAAAATGAAGGAACGCGCCCGGTTAAGCAAAAAGTCCACCAGTGCCTGCGAGCCTGCAATGTAACCGCCCCCGCTGCCCAGAGCCTTACTCATCGTTCCCATCTGGATATCGACCCGAGATTGCACCCCGAGATCCTCCGCCAGTCCGGCCCCCGTCGCGCCCAGCACTCCGAGTCCATGAGCCTCATCAATCATCAGCCATGCTCCGTATTTTTCCTTGAGTGCAATCATCTCGGCCAAGGGAGCACGATCCCCGTCCATGGAAAAAACACTCTCCGTAATGACCAATATTTTCCCGCCATTACTGTCGGCCTTTCCCCGAGCCCAAGCTAAATGACTCTCTAATTTCCCCCTATCATTATGGGGAAAAACCCGGACCGCGGCCCCGCTCATTCGGGCTCCATCCACGACACAGGCATGCACCAGTTTATCCAGGATCACCACATCCTCCTTTCCGCACAAAGCCGTCACCGTCCCGAGTGCCGCAGCAAACCCGCTGGAGAAAGTTAATGCCGCGTCAGTTCCTTTCCAACGGGCAATTTGCGCATCCAAAGCTGCTTGCGGCTCGAAATTCCCGCTAATCAGGCGCGAAGCCCCGGCACCCGTGCCATAATGATCCAGCGCAATTTGCGCGGCACCCTTGATCAAGGGGTGATTAGCCAGCCCGAGATAGTCATTCGATGAAAAGTTTAAGACCGTCTGCCCCTCGATCCTGATTTCTGGGCCCTGAGGGCTTTCCACGGTGCGCAATTTGCGCCGGAGATGGGCGGCATCGATTTTGAGTAATTGGCCTGAGAGCCATTGATCCATGTCAGAGGACACAGTCACGACGCACGACCTTTCCATTAATCATAACAAAAGGAACAATGTCCCGGAATCGGCAGACATCCTCAAAGGGGTCATCAAACCCCGTCGCTGGCACCGCCACAAAATCCGCTAGGGCTCCCGGAGCAATTTGCCCGAGACACCCGCCTTTACCTATCGCCCGCGCCGCATCAATCGTACACATATCCAGAAGCTGGCGGTAATTTAGCTGGGGATACTTTTCTTTAGCCGCCCTCATCTCACTAAAGAGATCAAGGCTGTTATTCGAGGCGAGGCTGTCTGTGCCCAAAACAACCCGGGCACCCGCATCACGCAGTTTGATTAGAGGGAATTCCCCGTGCCCGAAATAATGATGACTCTTCGGGCAATGGCAAATCGTCATCCCCCTCCGACCCGCCTCCACGATATCCTCCTCGCTCAGGTAATTCATATGCACCAGCAAATCATCATCCCCGACGGCTCCCTTCCTCAATAAATGCTGGAACGGGGTGTGAATCCCGCAGTCGCTCATGTCACGACCGATACTTTTCATAAACTGGGCAAAATTCCCTTTCCCCAGCGTGAACATGTCAAATTCCTCATCCGACTCGGATACATGCGTCGTGACTAGGCACCCGAGCTCGCGCGCAGCGTCCCGGGCGAGTTTATAAATATCCACCGATGCCGTGTAAGGTGCATGAGGGGAAAGGGCCACTCCCCCCAGCCACTCTTCCGGATAATTCAAAGCCAGCAACATACCATCGACAAAATCGGGCTGGTCCTGCCGCACCCGGATATCGATGAGTTCCAAAGCCCAGATCACACGCAAGGGCGGCGGAGTCAACCGGGGGAAAACCTCAGGGAAACTCTCGATATTAACCACCGTTGTCGTTCCATGATCCAAAAGCTCCTCATACCCCTCATGGATGGACAAGAGATAATCATCAGCAACAAGCATCCGTTTGAGCCCATTAATCTGCCGGATCCAGCTCGAAAAGGAATCCGACGGGATAATCGATCCTTTCATCATCATGTAGTCGAGGTGACAATGGGAATTAATCAATCCGGGCAGCAAAATGCTCGAACCAAGGTCGATGACCTCCTGGTGCGCGAGTCGCCCGCGGAATTTATCTTCCGGCCCGACATCCACCACCCGCCCGTCCTCGACACAGACCATCCCGTCCGCTATCGGCGGAGTCACTACAGGTAAAATGGTACGGGCTTTAATGAGCATGACCCCTTATTATTAATCCCCGTTACCCACTTCGTCAAAAACGAAAAAACGTTTCTTGCCGGAAATTCAAAAATGACTCTCTCCCCCCCTTGCAGAAAGGGGAAAAATTAGGCTTTGTGTGAAGTGAGTCGATAGAGTCAGGATGCTTTCGAGTGCGAGTATAATCTTTTTCCTTCTGGTGTCATAACTTATGAGTCAATTCG